>JAISUP010000095.1 GCA_031272025.1 Bacteroidales bacterium | reverse complement strand
CCGCGTGCGCTGCCCATCGTGCAGGTAGTTTTGCCCCACCCGCGAGATGCACGACACCCCGCTCAAGTTCCATTTCATGCCCATGTTGCCCATGCCCGACAAACTGTTGTATACCAAATTCAACGAGGGTTGCATGCCCCGCGTGCCCGGCACTACCTCCACGGGAATAGTATAAGTAGCCTCCCCCCGCGCGCTTACATCTATCGCGCCCGGAAGGCTCCCAACAGGCAATGTCATGTCTTGCCCCGCTACCCGTGTCCGTGTCGTTACAAACATGCAAAAAACAAATAAATATAATAAACGTGTTTCATGATAAAATATTGTTTCATAAGATTATATTTTTAGATTAAGACAACAAAAAAATCGTGTCCAAAAATAAAAAATAAAATCGTTGAAAATCAATAAAAAAAAGCCCAATTCTTGGCAAAATCGTGCCCAATTTCAGAGAAAAATTCCCATAAAACGGGCAATATGCCTGATTGATTTTATCTTTCGTTACCGTTTTTCTTAATACGCGTCCGTGATACTCGTAATTTTCAATTGTTTATCAAAATCAACTTTATTCAGGGCGGTTTTGATATAGAGTTCGCGAGAGGTTCCAGGTAGCATATTAAAGTAATTGTCGGGCATGAAATAGTCTACTCCTTCCAAAGATAAATACACCCCGCGGGCGAATGTTTTAGTGTGTAACGTAAGTTTTATCTCGCACGTATCTCCTACGGACAATTCCGTGGTTTCCCAACGGATTTCGGGCTTGGGGTAGTTTATATTTTTTTGTTTTTCAAAGAAATATATATTTTGACTAGTTAGTTCAGGGGTGTGGCTATCGGGCACACGGCAAGTTACATGCAACACCACATCCGCACGAGAATAACCTTGTAGCAATTGACTGATTTCTTTATTAAAAATCACCGTACTTTTATTCGCGGGTATTTTTACTTTAACATTAAATTTTTGGACGAGCGTACCTTCGAGGGTAAGCAGTTGTACCGATAAGGTTGCCGACAAGTTTTTAAGATAATCGGAAACGGCATAAATATAGAGTTTTTCATTTTTTTCTATGGGAGAAATAAGCAGGTTTCGGTAGGCTTCGCGGGCAAAATAATGTTGGGCTTTCCATTGCCCGTAATAGTCTCTACTCGACCACGAAGCCACGGGCCAGCAGTCGTTATGTTGCCAAAAAAGGGAACCCATACAATAAGGCATGTCTCGTCTATGGGCTTCTATGGCAGTTTTGATGGCATCGCCTTGCATGAGTTGTGTTAGGTATAGAAAATGTTGAAAATCTTTGGGGTCGCGATATTCTTTTTGTAAATAGTTTTCTATACGGCGATTCGCGTTACTTCCCCCGCGTTGATGTGCCATCATGACATCAGAGGTGAGATTCCAGTCTCGGTTTTCCGGAGCATATAATTTAACCGATTCAAACGCGGGAAACGATTGGAAACCATATTCGCTAAAAAAGCGGCTACGGGCAATATTGTAGGAAGCGATAGAATCTTCGGCGTGCCAAACTCCCCAATAGTGACAGTCGCCCCGTTGGGTTTCGCTTTTTTTCCATTTTTCGGCAAAAGGAGAAGATGGCGTGTATGGGGTACCACCGCCATAGTCGGCAACCACTTTCGGCAATACTTTATAGTACTGGTTTTCAAATTCATGTTCTACTTTTTTCACGTAATCAGGATTTTGCTTTTCAAGAGATGTTTTCCAGCCCCAGCCCAACCACGCGTCTTGACATTCGTTATTCCCGCACCAAAGGGCAATGCAAGGGTGGTTTCTCAAACGCCGCACGTTGTCAATGGCTTCTTGTCGTACATTTTCGAGCCACTCCCCTTCGGCAGGATACATACTACACGCGAACATGAAATCTTGCCATACAAGAATCCCGTTCTGGTCGCAAAGCGTGTAAAAAAGGTCGTCTTCGTAAATACCGCCTCCCCAAACGCGGAGCATGTTCATATTCGCGTTTTTAGCGTCCGCGATGGTCTTTTCGTAAATGGCAGGAGTTACTCTGGGCAAAAAGTTGTCGCAAGGAATATAGTTTGCACCTTTGGCAAAAATGGGAACTCCATTGAGTTCAAAATAAAACGTTTCGCCGGAAGTATCCGGTTTTTTCACGAGTTTTAGCGAGCGCAAACCCACGAGCATTTCTTTGCCAATATCTACTGTTTTTTCATCTTGCTGTAACGTAACGCGCCACCGGTAGAGATGTGGGGTTCCTAAGCCATTAGTCCACCATAGTTTAGGGTTATTGACTTTGTAAGGGAGTGTTATTTTGTTGAGTCCCGGTAACAAAGTAACCGTGGCAGTAGCGATTTTTTCGCCTTTGTCGTTGGCAGTTTGTCCTGTATTTTCTATCGCGATAGTGAAATTAGGGAGTTCTCTATCGGATATGATTTCTACGATGGCTTTACCTGTAGCACGTCGTGCAGAGACCGAATCTTGCACGATTTGCACATCTTCGATGAGCGCATCGCTCCACGCGACAAGTTCTACCGGTCGCCATATCCCGCAAGTAACCAAACGCGGTCCCCAATCCCATCCATAATGGTAGCCTGCTTTTCGTGCAAAGACACTCAATTTCATGTCTAAGAGTCCCCCGTTTTCCGATTGATCGTTGTCGGCGGGATAGTGAAATGGCAGCGCGCTCCATTTGGGATAGTCTATCTTAATGGGCGAATGAAAATACACCCGTAATGTATTGTTCGTAGGTTTTAATTTTCCTTCTCCAATATTTGCCTCCCATATCCTAAACATATTGTTGGCATCGACAATCTTTTCATCATTTAAAAAGACCTCCGCGTATGTATCCAATCCATGAAAAACAATCTTTATATGTTTTTGTTTTAGCATATTTTGGTCAACCGAAAAGGTAGTTTCATATACCCAATCTTCTTTATCTATCCATTGCACGGCTCTTTCGTTCAGTCGAAAAAAAGGGTTTTCTATCAATTGTTCGCGCATGAGGTCAAGGTGAACAACCCCCGGCACTTTCGCGGGGTACCAATTGCCGACACGAACTTGCTTAAATTGCCAATTTTGATGCAAAAAAGTAGATAGATGCCCTGATTGTCCAAAAGCAATGACTATACTTTGTCCAAATAAGCATAAAATGAAAATCCATGATTTTATTTTCATCGCACAAAAATGATTTATTATTTTAAAAAGGTGATGATTTCGTTCTCGTCAATTCCTCGCAAATTGATTGCCCGTATAACTTTTTTGTTTTCCACGAGTACATAAGTAGGAAAATGCCCTTGTACCATTGGAATAACATGTTTTGCCGTATATTTCATAGAAACAGGATAATATAGAAATCCTTCCGTGTGGGTTTTATTTTTAAAGGTATCCATGTGCCGGATATGACTACACCCGATAATCGCCTTAAACTTGGCAGTATCCAAATGATTAAATGCAATAATGGATTGTATTTTGTTCATACCCAATTGACAAAATTTGCAAGAAGATAAATAAAAAGCTATCACGTAACGCCCGCTATCTAATTGTTGTATAGAGAACTGCTGTTCTGAGGGCAAGGCTATGGTGTCGCAGGTGAGCGTGCCGTCCGTTTGCTCGCATTGAATAAAGACAGAATCAGTCTGCATATCAATAAAAGTTTCTTGGTCGATATTTTCATTGGGTGATACAAAATGATTGTAAAAAGCATCAGGGGGTACTACAACAAAAGGCACGATAAGCGAAAGCGCGATACCGACAATGGCAACATATCTTTTCCAACGGGCATGGTTATATTTTTCGGTACGAATAAAGAGTAAGAGCACGATAGTAATTACATTTTTCACGATAGACTCCATGGGTTCTAATTGAATAAATTCACCAAAACAATGGCAATTATCATCATCGCGAAAAATGGCGGTATAGATAAGAAAAAACGTAAAAGCAATCATCATGAGCATAGTCAGTTGCCACGTGATACGGTATCGAATTTTAAAAATCAGGAATATCCCGATAAAAATTTCAAAAGCAATAAGTAATCGTGCGACCAATGACACTAAAAAATAGTTAAAGATATCGAAACTGTAAATATAAAGTTCTAATTGGTCAATAGAGAAGAGTTTCATTAAAGCGGTAGCAACGAACAACCCCCCTAAGAGTATTCGTAAAATTAATTGCGCGATGGCAATATTTTGCTCCCTGCGATACCATAAAATTTTTATCTTTGCATTATCCATTTAATATATGTCTTTATTTGAATTGATTATAAGATTTTCTCTCATTTGCAAATGTAGTAAAAAAAAACAATACCGGCACTCAAAAATATGTTTTTAGCAGTTTCTGATAAAAAATTTTTTTTTCAAATTATAAGAACTTTTTTGTATATTTGACCCCGGTTTATAAAAACAGCCAAAATGAATAAATTTACATACGAATATTTTGATTTAAAAGACATTATGATTTTTCACGG
>JAISUP010000080.1 GCA_031272025.1 Bacteroidales bacterium | reverse complement strand
TAATTGTTGGCAATTTTTTCCAACAAATCGTTCTTGCTCCAACCCTTTTCTTTGGTCATAAACAGGTAAAAATAAATGTGTTGCAGGTCTTTGCATTTTTCAAGAATAATGCAGTTTTGTGTCCATCCAATTTCTGCTACTAACTGCGGCGGAAATTCTGCAACTGTGGCTGCAGAATTTACTTTTACAATTTCTGCACCCGCGGTTGCAGAATTATAACCATTTGATTTGCAGTCGTTTGGAATTTCTGCCACCGTGGGGGCAGAAATTTCCGCAGACGCATCTGCAGAAATTATAAGGTTAGCGTAAAACTCATAAAACTTCTTCATCATCCATATATTCCGCGTTGAAAAACCGCGCACACCTTCAAATTCGGTCTGCAAATCCTTTGAAAGTTTTTCAACGACTGACTTTCCCCAGCCGTCTGCTTTCATTTTTTCGCTTACCGATTTGCCGATGTCCCAATAAAGCAGCAGCGTTTGTCGGCTTACCGACATTTGCATTTGGTATCTCGACTGCTTTATTTTTGTCAAAATATCCTGCAAAAAATGCTGATAATCCTGCTCTAATACGGGCAATTCGTTATCCGGTTTTTCTTCTTTCATAGATGAAAAGATAATGCTTGCAAATTTACGACTTTATTTTAATATTTCAAAACTGATATTTTTTTTACACGTGCCACACACATTATAAAATTTTGTTTATTTTTGTCGTTTCGTTACCCGTAAGATTTCAATAAATTTTTATCCCTATAATTTTAAAATAAAAAATGATGAATATTACATTTGAAGGAAAGGCAAAAGTGATTGCCGATTTTGAAGGTTATCAAACGATTACCGATTTAATCACCTCGATGGGGGGCGATGGAGATGCCCTCAACCCGTTCCAATTATTTTTAGTTTCCATCGGTTGCTGCACGGGATTATTTGCCCGTCAATACATGGAGAAACACCAAATTGACCTCTCGGACAAAAAAATAGAAATATCTTTTGATTTCAATGAAACTCACGATTTGGCAAAAGTTCATGTAGTCTTGTTTGTCGGGCAAAATTTTCCAGCGGCATTGGAAAACCCACTCATCAACGTGTGCAAATCTTGCAAAGTAAAAAAACAAATAAACCCTGACATCGAATTTTCGTATACTATTGACCGTCATTAGGATTACCCCGTTTTATTTTCAAATGATTTAAACATGAAGTTCTATTTTTCCTGTTTTTTTCTTTGCGGTATATTTTTAGCGTGTATTTCATATCAAAGTTTGCAAGGATATGGACAAAATACGCGTTCTCAACTTTTCGCGTTAGAAAGCGGCATGCCTTTCTATCAAGTAGGGGATAGTTTGTTTTCGTTGGTAGAGGATAGCCTTGTTTGGGCAGACGAGTTTAACACGGGTAGCATGATAGATACCGGCAATTGGACGTATGAAACCGGATACGTGAGAAATAACGAGATACAATATTACACGGTAGCCCGTGCGGAGAATTGCAGGATAGAAGACGGTTTCTTAATTATCACGGGGCGAGAAGATACACCGCCCTACCCTACTGCCACAGGTGCCGCACACATCACTTCGGCAAGTATAACCACAAAGGGAAAACATGCTTGGCAACACGGGTATTTTGAAATTAGGGCAAAAGTCCCAACCGGACAAGGTCCGTGGGCTGCCTTTTGGGGAAAAGGAGACAATCAAAACCGTGGGGTACCCTGGCCCGCTTGTGGTGAAATAGACATCATGGAATACGCCGCTCAAACCCCCGTGATGATCCAAAATCTGATATACGGTTCAAACTACAATGATTATCAACAACAAACACTAAAAATTAACCGTGATTTTTCAGATAACTATCATATTTATAGTCTAAAATGGACTGCAAAACAAATGACATTTGCCATTGACCATATCGTTACACACACGGTCAATCTTGATGATTTGCCTTTTCCTGAAATCTTTAAACAGCCTTTTTTTATCCTGCTCAATCTCGCCTTAGGTACTGCCGATGGTTCAACAATAGGGGGACGCTTGGATAAAAATTGTTTGCCCGCGGAATTTCGCGTAGATTACATTAGAGTTTATCAAAATAAAAAATGAATACCTTGTCAAAAATATCCTCGGAAACAAAAACTCAAAACCTGTCTTTTGAAGAACGAATAGAAGCATTTGTTCAATTGGGCAAACAATTGCGTAGCGACAATGAACAGTGGAAAAATGAAATAGAACAAATGGCAGTAGAACAATATGTTCAAAACCAATGGTTTATACCTTCATTCGGGCAGTTTGCCTTGCAAGCCATTGGCGAGATGTTACAAGCGGATGCGTTGTCGTCATTGTTAACTCGTTACCGCGAAAGCATCAATGACAGTTATAAGATAGTTGCCCCTTTGACTGTAGGGGTTATCTCGGCGGGAAATATTCCCCTCGCGGGTTTTCACGACTTTTTTGCTGTACTCGTTACAGGTCATCGCTATTTAGGAAAACTCTCGCGAAACGACTGCTATTTGTTGCCCAAAATCGCGGATATGCTCGTTAAAATAGCACCAACACTCGCCCAACAAATTGATTTTACTGACCGTCTCACCCATTTCGATGCCGTTATCGCGACCGGTAGCAATAACTCCGCCCGTTACTTTGAATATTATTTTGGAAAATATCCCCATATAACTCGAAAAAGCAGAAATAGCGTCGCCGTTTTGACAGGGAAAGAAAGTCAATCGGAATTAGAAGGTCTATTTTTGGATACCTTTCTCTATTTTGGATTGGGTTGCCGTTCAGTATCTTTATTATGTGTTCCAAAAAATTACGATTTTCAGCCTTTTCTCAATATTTGTCAACAATTAGGAAAAGAACTGTCTCAACATCACCACTACCTGAATAATCTTGACTATCAGCGAACGCTATTTTTGATGAACCGGACTCCTTTTGTAGATGGCGGCATTGCCCTTTTCACAGAAAACGCGCAACTTTGTTCTCCTATTAGTGTAGTGCACACTCACACGTACAATCATATAGATGAAATAGTCTCATTTATCGCGCAAGAGCATGAGCATTTACAATGCGTGGTAGCAACAGCGGGACTAATAGACAACACGATTTCTTTTGGCAAGGCACAAATACCCGCGGTTACTGACTTTGCCGACGGGGTAGATACTATCGCGTGGGGGATCTCGTTATTTCAAAATCAATAAGTTCAAATAACCTATTCTCTTGCTTGTTGAAATGCTTTGCCAAAGAAATTGCAAAGGTCTGAGGCTATCACGCTGTCGGGGGCACCTGCTTGTTGCAAGGCGAGGTCTCCGGCAAGTCCATGCAAATAAGTACCTACAATTGCCACACTTGGAGGAGTGAACCCACGCGTAAGTAAAGCTAACAACAAACCGGTAAGCACATCTCCGCTTCCGGCGGTTGCCATTCCTGGGTTACCGGTCGTGTTGAAAAACAATTTTCCATCGGGCATGGCAATCGCGCTATATGCCCCTTTGAGAACCACGATTACAGCATAACGTTTGGCAAACCGCGACAAGTTATCCAACCGCTCAAAATCATTTTCCGCCTTTCCGGTCAGCCGTTCAAATTCCTTGAAATGCGGGGTCAAAATCGAATACTCCGTGAGACGGTCGAGCCATTCTTTATTGTCGGACAAGATATTCAATGCATCGGCATCAAAAATCGCGGGGGCTTTATATTCGTTGAGCAAGGAATCTACGGCAGCAACGGTAGCCGTACTTTTGCCCATACCGGGTCCTATGGCAAGTCCATTGAGGTAATTTAAGCGGTAGGGTTCTACTTTCGAGAAAGTATATTTATTGGCATCCACGCTTAATATGGTTTCCGGTGCCACGGACGGCAAATGGTCTATAACGCTTTTCGGGGCGTGCAGGGTAAGTTTTCCCAAACCACCTCGCAGGGCACTTTTCACGGCAAGTATAGCAGCACCGGGCATGTTTGCCGACCCCGCGATGAGCAAGCCATTGCCCTGCGCCCCTTTATGGGCAAACCGTTTGGGCGCGGTAAGTAACCCCCGCACAAGTTCTCTCGTAATTTCCGTATAGGTAGTCTGCATTCCCACTTCCGGGCTAAGTCCTATGTCTACAAACGACACTTCTCCGGTCGTGCTCGCGTTTTCAGGGACAAGGAATGCCGGTTTGCGATATTGCATGGCAAAAGTACGGGTTGCCTTCACTTTGACATTGGTAAATGGCGTGTGCTTATCTGCAAACAATCCGGTAGGAATATCCAACGCGATAACTTTACGTCCTGACTTATTTATTTTTTGCACGATTTCCACAACAGGACTTTCCAAGGGGCGGTCGAGACCGGTGCCCAAAAGTGCATCCACGAGAATGGCGTCTTGTGGCAGGGAAGAGAAAATGTCTATGGCATTTTCTACAATGGTCAAGTTTGGCAAAGTGCTTTTTCTCAATTCTTTTAAAGCCTCGCCGGTTTCTTTTGAGCATTGTTCGTCAGGGTAACATAGTCCCACGAAGACATTAAAACCTTCATTTGCAAATATATTCGCCGCATAAATACCATCACCTCCATTTTTACCTCCACCACAGAAGAAGGCAATAGTGGAAGATTTTTGTAACGGGAATTGTTTTAGCAGTTGTTCCGCGAACCCCGAAGCCGCGCGTTTCATTAAATCGTTTGAGGATATGCCCTCTTTTTTTTGGGTTAGTTTTTCCACTAACCGCGTTTCTTCTACTGTTAATATCATGGTTTGTAATTATTATTTGATAATGATTGATGTATAAAAAAATGGGGGGAGATAGGTTACCTATCTCAGGCGGTCGGCGGCACGCACGAGTTGCTCGTCTTTTTTGATGGCACGACTTGCTAACATTAAGGCTACCGCCGCGGGAACAAGACACGCCAATATCCAATAATTGTAATCCACGGAATCTTTCGGTATGCCCAAACGCGCAGGAATAATATAATTAGGATACACGAACAACATGAGCAATATAGCCAACAAGAAAAAAAGCATGTTGGCGTATACGATATTTAATTGTCTTTTTCTGTTCCCGTACATGAATATTGCCACAAGTGAAAATATAGAACATATTATCAGCGTGATAGCAATATACAAAGTAGAAAGCGGGGTAGAGTTTAGGGTAATATCCTTTAAAACAAAAGGATTATACTCCAAACGCTGAAAATCGGGTGAAGATATGTAGGGAGTCGTGTCGACTGTCCCGATAGGCATAAACAGCAAAAACACTGTACAAATAAAGGCTGCCAATAAATACACGGATTGGATTCGTTGAATCATGATGTTAATGATTAAATAATTAAAAAATGCAAATATACACGTTTTTTTTTTACTATAGCCATAAATCTTCCCAGGTGGCACCTTGCCATGTAAATACTTGTCCTTTAATAAAACGGCAATTCTTGTCGAGGGTTTTCATCACTTGCATCTCTTCCCGCGAGAGCGGGTCCTCTACTACGGCTTGCAGGTTACTAAACAACTTTTCCGGTTTGACCGAGAAGGGTATCGGGATTTGCCCGTTTTGTACTGCCCACTTAATGCAAATCACGGCGGGATGTACGCGATGTGTCTTCGCGATGTCCGCGATCACGGGGTCTTCGATGGGCACGGTATCATCAGGGGTTTTGTCTCTTTCGGGACGATTGGGCGACCCTATCGGGCAATAGCCAATAGGCAAGATGCCCTGACCGAGCACGTAATGAAATAGTTCGGGTTGCTGAAAATGCGGGTGCAGTTCCATCTCGTTACATGCAGGTCTTATGCAACAGTCGCGCAGCAAAAGTTGTAATTTACTCATACTCATGTTTGATGTCCCGACATGCCTTGTTTTTCCCTTGGCTACCAAGGTTTCCATGGCTACCCACGTTTGCATAAACTCTTCGTGAACATAGGGACGGGCATTAGGGTCCCTGCTTTCCACACTCACTTTTGGGGCATGAAAATTGGGAAAGGGCCAATGCACGAGATACAAATCAAGATAATCTACCTGCAAATTTCGGAGGGTAGCCTCACAAGCCGCTTCTACACGGTGGTGACTGTCGTTCCATACCTTAGAAGTGAGCCATAAATCTTCGCGGCAAACTACTTTTTCGGCAAACAATTTAGAGAGCACTTCGCCTATTTCTTTTTCGTTGCCGTATACCGCCGCGCAATCAATATGTCGGTATCCCATACGAATGGCTTGTTCCACGGCGTGCGCGATGGTTGTCGCGTCATAATTGTCGGAGCCAAAAGTTCCCATGCCTATCGCGGGGATTTCTGCCCCCGAAGACAGTTTCTTTTTAGGCACAAGCGCAGGGTCTATTTCCCTTATAAAATCACTATTCATCGTGTTAAAATTTTATGTTGCAAAATTAGATAAATTTTTTAACCGACACACGGGGTTTTTCTAAAAAATTTCACGTACCTTTGCAACGCTTTTTGTAAAATTACGTTTTAATATGATAAAAATCACGTTACCAGATAGTTCGGTAAAAGAATTTGTTCAGGGTAGCACCCCTTACGAGGTAGCATTGTCCATAAGCGAGGGTTTAGCACGGGCAGTGCTTGCCGCTCGCGTAGATGAAAAAGTAGTAGGTTTAGATTTTCCCATACAGCAAGATGCCCGTTTGCAACTGCTCACGTGGAACGACCCCGAAGGAAAAGCCACCTTTTGGCATACTTCGGCACATCTCATGGCGGCAGCCATAGAAGACTTGTACCCCGGCGTGAAATTCGGCATCGGTCCCAGCATAGAAAATGGATTCTATTACGACATTGACTTCATGGGACAGCCTATATCCTCGGACGACTTTCCCGCTATTGAAGCCAAAATGAAAGAACTTGCCGAACAAAAAATCAAACTCGAACGACAAGAAGTAAGCAAAAAAGAAGCCCTCGACTATTTCACGAAAAAAGGAGACAATTATAAAGTAGAACTCATCAACGACCTCGAAGACGGTACAATTACTTTCTATCATAGCGGTAAATTTACCGACTTATGTCGGGGACCGCATTTGTACAACACGGCGGCAATCAAAGCCATTAAATTGCTCAATACCGCCGGGGCTTATTGGCGGGGAGACGAAAAACGGGAACAATTGACCCGTATTTACGGCATTACTTTTCCTAAAAAGAAAGAGTTGGACGACTATTTGGTTTTTCTTGAAGAAGCAAAAAAAAGAGACCACCGAAAACTGGGTAAGGATTTGGAACTCTTTTTCTTCTCGCGCAAAGTAGGGGCAGGGTTACCTATATGGTTACCCAAAGGAACCGCCCTGCGTAAACGATTAGAAAACTTCCTGACCGAAGTGCAGGCTGCCCACGGGTACCAACAAGTGATGTGCCCGCATATTGGTCATGTAGATTTATATAAAACATCGGGGCATTACCAAAAATACGGGGCAGATTCTTTCCGTCCTATCACTACCCCGCAAGAGGGCGAAGAGTTTTTCCTTAAACCCATGAATTGCCCGCATCATTGTGAAATCTACGCGTCCAAACCTCGTTCGTATCGCGACTTACCGGTACGCGTTGCCGAGTTCGGCACGGTATACCGGTATGAACAAAGTGGTGAATTACATGGACTTACACGGGTACGCGGTTTCACGCAAGACGATGCCCATCTCTTTTGTACCCCCGAACAACTAAAAACCGAGTTTTGTAAAGTCATTGATATTATCCTTTATATCTTTAAAACACTTAATTTTAAAGACTATGTTGCCCAGGTGTCTTTGCGCGATCCTGATAATAAGGAGAAATATATCGGGAGTGATGAGAATTGGCAAAAAGCGGAACAGGCAATTATAGAAGCCGCCGCCGAAAAAGGATTACAAACCATCGTGGAAACCGGAGAGGCTGCCTTTTATGGACCAAAATTAGATTTTATGGTTAAAGATGCCTTAGGACGACAATGGCAATTGGGAACAGTGCAAGTAGACTACAATTTGCCCGAACGGTTTGAACTCGAATACGTGGACGCCGACCAACAACGTCGCCGACCGGTCATGATTCACAGGGCTCCTTTTGGCTCTATGGAACGCTTTGTCGCGGTACTACTCGAACATACCGCAGGCAATTTCCCACTATGGCTCACCCCCGAACAAGTCATTATCTTACCTATTAGCGAAAAGTTTATCCCTTATGCACATCTGCTACAAAAAACATTGACAAACAACGATATTAGGGCTACCATAGACGAGCGAAACGAAAAAACCGGACGCAAAATCAGAGATGCAGAAATGAATAAATTCCCCTACATGCTTATCGTGGGCGAAAAAGAAGAACAAAATCATAGCGTGTCCGTAAGGGAACATGGCACCGGAGACACCTCCGTCATGACAGACATGGAGTTCGTAACGCTCGTGAAAAATAAGATTAACCAAGAATTGGGTAAAGATGGGAATGTCTAAACATACGCCCCGTCATGCTGAAACAAGTTCAGCACCTACTTGTTAAGACCTTAACCTTTTTAATAACAATAAAAACAATTTCAGAATGAAGAAATTATTGAAAAACTCATGGGTACTTGTTTGCTTTATCATTATCGTGAGCACGAACCCCATGAAAATGAGGGCACAATGCTCTGCACCTATCAACCTTTCCGTTAGCGCGTTCACACATAGTGCTACGGTATCTTACGACTTCGCGGGCAATGCCCCCGAATATGGGCTAACCATAGCACTGAGCGAAGACGGGGGCAATACTTGGTCTACCAAAACCAACGGCTACAGTTCGGGAAGCAAAACTTACGAGATTACCGGACTTACCCCCGGCAGCGACTACATCGTGAGATTGGCTAGCAACTGCATGGACGGCAAAAATCCGGTGCAGTCCGCGTGGGTGGAGAAATCATTCAGCACCCAAGAACTCCCTACCTGCGACCCTCTCACTTTGTCGTGGGCAGGCGAGGCTTTCGATTCGCCTACCGCCATTGACTATTGCTGGACAAAAGGCAAATCGAACCCCGATTTTTCAGGGGTACACACCACTGAATCGCAACGTGTGGGCAGTATGGGCTACGGGATAGACTTTGGTAGCACGAAAGACGGTTACACGTACCTCGCGTTGCCCGAACTCGACTATACCGTTGATGTTGCACAACTCACGCTCAACTTCATGGCAAAAGTAACCGCCCTACCCGCGACACGGGGTATAGCACTCGCGGGAGTCATGGACGACCCTACCGACTTTGAAACCTTTCAAGTCGTGGATACACTCAAATTTTCGAGCACGAACTGGGAAGAAAAAAACATCGCCTTAGCCTCGTATGGCGGTGGTTCTGGAAAATACATCACGCTCGTGTGGCTCAACGGCGAAGGTCATAACCTCTGCATAGACAATGTTACCCTAAGCGAAACGACATCGTGCGCCTCTCCTAATGTGTCTGTACTTTCTGTAACGGCACACGAGGCTCAGATATGGTGGAGCGACCCGGTCAATGGGGGATGGCAAGCCCTTTGCCTGCCTACCGGTACTACCCCTGATTGGGAAAACGACAACCCCGTCAACCTCGACGGCTCTAACAACTACTACTATACCTTTACCCAATTAAATTCTCTCACCAATTATACCCTTTATTTTAAAGCCGACTGCGAAGGCGTGATACGGCAAATAGACTTTACAACCGAAGCCCAAATTGCTTCCATACCTTATTTTTGTAATTTTGAAGATGAAACCGAAAACGGGGAGTGGGTGCTCCACGGGGGCAGCACCAATTTTTACATTGGCTTGGCTCTGAACCACGGCGGCTTACAATGTCTATACGTGAGCAACGACAACGGGGTGAGCAACGCGCACGGGTTAACCAGTTACATTTATGCCGCGCGAGGACTCAACGTGATAGACAGCGCGCAATACGAGATCTCTTTTGATTTAAAAAGCAACGGGCACAAAGTCGCCGGAAACGGGAACAGCGTGAGCGCGTTTTTAATCCCCGGTGATAAAGTTCCTGATGACTATAGCGCGGGCATGGTATATAGCAGCCACGTTCCTCTTATGTTTCACCCCGATTGGATTGTATTGGAAAACGAAATCATCACAACCACATGGATAACAAAAACTTATACCACAAACTTAAAAGCGGGGCATTATCAACTGATGTTTTATTGGCGTAGCGACAATACCAGTGACCAACCCCCGGCGGCAATTGACAACATACAGGTTTTGAAAAACACATGTGCCGCAAAAGCAAGCAATCTCACGGCAACGAGTCCAACGACCAATAGCATTACCTTATCATGGGAAAGTGATGTAGAGGCACAAGAATGGGAGATAGAATACGGGGCACGGGGTTTTATCCCGGGCACCGGCACGAGCGAAATTTTAGATGCGATACCTACTACTCCTTTGACGGGGTTGCAGCCTTCCTATGCTTACGACCTTTACGCGCGGGCGATTTGTGCCCCCGGGGACACCGGCGCGCGGGCACTCGTTGCCTTCAATACCCTTTGCGGGGCAATAGAACAATTACCCTATCAGGTAGACTTTAATAATATTGCCACGAACGAGATTCCCGTTTGTTGGGCACGCGACAATAGCGCGGGGAGCACCTCCGGGAGCAAATACGGCACGACCGGCATGGGCATAGACTTTGGGGCGAGTAGCAACACGCTCGTTTTGCCTGCTATGAGCACCGACTTAAATACCCTGTCTTTGCACTTTATGGCACGGCTCTCGGGCAGTGGGGTTCCCCAAGGGATCGCGAATATTGGAATAGTTACCGCCCAAAACAACTTCGCCTCTTTCGTGCAAGTGGCTACCCTCTCTTTCTCTGCCTGCAATCAATGGGAAGAGAAATGGGTAAACCTTGCCCCTTATAGCGGCACGGGTTCATACATTGCCATACAATACACCGGAACAAGCGGGCAGTCGTTTCATCTTGATGACTTAGAAGTGCTTGCAACGCCTGCATGTAGCACTCCGGCGGGTCTCACCGTAACCGGTACCGACAGCCATAGCATCACTTTTTCGTGGGACGATGCTACCCATACCGATTGGCAATTGCTTTGCCTGCCTCAAGGGGAAATTCCCGATTGGGATAATAGCGGGAACGTGCAGACCCTGAACGAGAGCGAACACGGGAACTCGTTTACCATAGAAAACCTAGACGGGGGCACCTCTTACATGCTTTACCTGCGTGCCGATTGTGGGGGCGACTATAGCATACCCGCCGCTACCCTTGCAAAAACATTGCCCGCCCCCGCTACCCTACCCTATACCTGCAACTTTGAAAATAATCTCGATAACAAACAATGGGAACTCCTTAACGGGAATTTGCCCGACCAATGGTTCGTGGGTACCGCGGCAAAAAATGGGGGTAGCAAAGGATTGTACATATCGAGCGACAACGGGGAACACAATATCTCGAAAACCAATAGTGCCAACTTTACATACGCCGCCCGTACTTTCATGGTGGAATATGCCGGAGAATACGAGATGGGCTTTGACTGGAAATGCGTGGGAGATGTGGATACATATTTGTCAAAAACAGGAGAAACCGAAAATATCTATTATGCTTTGGGCTATGCTTATCTCGTGCCCGATTTCGCGTATACCGGTATCGCCGCAGGCAACGCCTATAATTTTTGCACCCAATACATGGGCTGTACCCCCTCCGACCCATCAGGCTGGATACGATTGGGTAATTTGTTGTATGATAACAACACGTGGACACGGGTAAATGAAGTCATGGAACTGTCGGCAGGTACCTATCATCTTGTTTTCGTGTGGAAACGAATAAGCGATGGTAGCCTACATGACCCCTATCAACTTGACGAACCGTTGGCGATAGACAATGTTTCTATCAAGAGTAACAATTGTCCCATCATTGCCGCGCTCAACGTGAGTAGCCTCGCCCCCACTGCATTTACCATTACATGGACAAATCCTACAGGAAACGAAAATACCGAGTACCAAATGCAATATGGGGATAAGGGCTTCACCTTAAACGAGAATAATATTGAATACCAGTTTGCCGATACATCTTATGTTTTTGATGTGGATATTGAAGCAAGCCACGAATACGACATTTACGTGCGTCCCGTTTGCGATGCCGATTTATATGGCAGTTGGCAAAAAATAACCGTGAGCACGCCATGCCCACTTATCAACGAATTCCCATACATAGAGACCTTTGAAACCACATCAAATGATAATATTCCCTCTTGTTGGAATCGTTTTGGGGCAGGATCGGAAGTGCCCAAAGTTTCTGACGCGACCACTAATATTTGGACTTGTTACGGGCAACCGTTTTACGCGAACAACAGTCAACGGGGCATCAACATGGGCAAACCGGTAACCGAGAGTATTCTCGTGCTACCGGGCATAGATGAAAATGTAAGTTTGGATACCCTCACACTCACTTTCGACTTCCGGAGAATTGGAGAAGGGTTCTCCCCGGGAAAGACAGAATTGGGCACGTTTGCCGTAGGCTTTATGGAAAACCCGTCTAATCCCGCTACTTTCACGGCATTGGAATCCAATATTGTTCCTTCGGCAGACAAATTGAGTGAGGAATGTTGGGGTTATGGTGTGGGTAGCGACTGGGAGACACTCACCATTCCTTTGGCTTCGTACACCGGTAGCGGACGTTACCTTGCTTTCAAATGGTCGGCTGCCTCTATGCACACCATCTCTATTGACAACGTGAAAATTATAGCCACACAGGAGTGCATGAAACCACAAGCCATGCACTTAGAACACGTAGGCTCTGACAGCGTGTCGGTAACGTGGACAGACGGGAGTATCAACAACGCGTGGCAAATCGCGTGCCTGCCCCAAGGAACAGACATAGATTGGGACGAGGCTACTGAAATTAACGAGAAAGCCATGTCCTTCAATAACCTTACCCCCGACATGTCTTATGTACTTTGGCTACGTGCCCATTGCGGGGACGATGATTATAGCAATATCCTGACTTATGCTTTTACTACCAACTCTACCGCTGCTACAGTACCTTATATATATGGTTTTGAAGACGATACAGAGAATTCTCTTTGGCACACGGCAAACTTTTTACCGGCAGATAAGAAAACTTGCTGGATTATTGGCTCTGCTACGGCTAAAACCGGTACTAAATCATTGTATATAAGTTATGACGGACTTAACCCAGGCGAGAATAGCAATTCGTGGAACTACGCGTACCGGGACATCACTTTCCCCGAAGACGGCACTTACGAATTTCTATTCGACCTCAAATTTAAGGCATTCGCGTTTGGCGACCCCGAAGTATGGGTGAAAGCATTCCTGCTCCCCACCACCTTCATTCCCGAAGATCTCACCGGCAATACCTATAATTCCTCACAATACGGGATGGGAATAGGTAAAACCGGGGCGGTTTACACGGTTAACGGTTGGCACGATGCCACCGGCGTACTATCGGGCGAAGAAGAATGGGTGAACTGGGGCACTGCCGCGGGCGTGCAAAACGTAGCCGCCGGTACCTATCGTTTTACAATATGCTATCATAAAGACAACACGATAGGATTTCCCCCAATCGTAGACAACGTGGTTATACGCCCCTATACCTGTGCACCCGCCGAAAATATCTACCTCAGCCCTACCTCTAACAGTATCGCGCTCTCGTGGACAGGCGATGCCGGTCTTTGGGAAATAGAATACGGGGCAAAGGGATTTACACAAGGCACGGGCATGATAGATACCGCCGCCGCGACATTGAAAGTATTAGAAAACCTGGATGCCGATACTGACTACGACTTGTATTTGCGTGCCATTTGTGGCGAGGACGACACCAGCCGTTGGATAAAAGCAACGACAAAGACCCTGATAGGCTGTAGCGTACCTTCTAACCTGCAAGTAGTAGGCGTGCCTACCTCTTCGAGTGTAGACCTCACGTGGGTGCCCGGCAACGAAGAAAACAAATGGGAGGTTACCTACACCCCCGTGGGAAGTACCAACGACAGGTCGTTCTTTGTTTCACTACCCGCCTGCAACATTGGTAGTCTTAACTCATCAACCTCTTATTCGGTACGTGTAAGAGCCGTATGCAGCGACGAGAGTAACAGCGCGTACAGTACCCCTGTGGAATTTATGACCGCACCCGGTAGTTGCGATGCTCCCGCCGAAGTCGCGGTAACCGACAGCACGCACGCGGGAGCCACCATAACATGGCTACCCGGAACGGGCGAGCATTGGGAAATCGCGCACAAGAAAGCAACAGAAGGAGAAGAAGCATGGGTTGTGCAAATCACGACCAATAATCCTTACACTATCACGAACCTCGAAGCCGCCACTACCTATAACGCCCGCGTGCGTACCCAATGTAGCACTACCGACTTCAGCGACCCTGTTTACGTGAATTTTACCACGAAAACTACCCCTGTCGCTGTTCACTACACGCTTACCCCCTCCGTGAATAACCCCGCGTGGGGTAGCATCACCCCTGATACCGCCGTTACCGTGAACGAAGGCGACAGCTTTACCTTCACCTTCGCCCCGAATCCCGGCTACAAAACATGGGAAATAAAAATTGACAACCAACCCGTGAGCAACGGCGAAACCGCGAGAAACACCGTAGAATACACGTTCACCAACGTGAACCAAAATCATAGCATAGAAATCGTGTTCGAGAAAGAAACCGGTATCGCGAATATCCTGCCCGCGGAGAACATGCTCAAAATATTCCCCAACCCCGTAACAAACGGAACATTGACCATAGAAAATGCCCCGTGGAAAACCCAAAATACCATCGAAATTTATAACCTGACCGGTCAAAAATTGCTCACCCTACCGCTCGAACAAAAAACAAGAGAAATTGATGTGAACCTTTTTCCCGCCGGCATGTATCTTCTCAAAATTGGCGAACAAACCACGAAATTCGTTAAAGAATAAAAAGACATTTTTAAGTCAAAAAATGATGAAATGAGGCGAGGTACCGTCTCATTTCATTTTTTTATATTCTTCTAAAAATTTTATATTACTGATTATCAAAAATATAATAAATTTATTAACATTTATTAACATAATACGGTGCTGTATTTCCTATTTTTGTTGTATTTTCGCGGTCGTTTTTGGATTAACGACTTTTTTTTGTTAAAAAAATATAAATAAATTAAAAAAAATGAAAATAGCAGGTACGGGACGTGCGATGCCATCGTTGTCAGTAAATAATGATATGCTGTCGGTGATTTTAGACACTAATGATGAATGGATTTCTACGCGCACGGGAATTCGGGAGCGGCGTATCCTGTCGAAGGAACGATTAGAGGATTTAGCGGTTTCTGCAGCGCGAGCCGCCTTAGTCTCTGCAAATGTTGCCGCATCAGATATAGATTACATGATTTGTTCCAACGTGATCAACAACTTTGTTACTCCTTCGCTCAGTTGCATTGTTCAGGGTGAGATAGAAGCCCGTTGTCCTTGTCTTGACATCAACGCGGCGTGTTCGGGTTTTATCTATGCCTTAGATTTGGCAGATGCTTTACTCAAAACCGGGCGTGCCCACAAAATTCTTGTTCTTTGCGCCGAACAACCGTCCCGCATGGTCAATTGGAAGGACCGCAGTACTTGTGTTCTTTTTGGAGACGGTGCCGGTGCCGTAGTACTCACCGATGAAAGCGAAGATTTTAAGGCTTTTAAAATTAGCACGGTCTCGAAAACAGATCCTTTATATTACCAACGAGCAATGGAGTACAACCCTTTCGTGATGTTACCCGACAGCGATGCCCCCATGATCATGAACGGGAAAGAAGTCTTTAAACTTGCCGTATCTTCATGCCTTTCGGATATAAAGCAGGCACTTTCGCTCGCGGGAAAAACCGTGGCAGACATCAACTATTATTTACTTCATCAAGCAAATTTGCGTATCATCCAATCTATACGGGAATTATTAGAGATTTCGGAAGACAAATTTCCACATAATATAGAGCGATACGGCAATATTTCGTCCGCGAGCATTCCCGTTTTATTAGATGAGTTGCACGAAGCAGGCACATTTAAAAAAGGAGACACCATACTTATGAGTGCCTTTGGGGCAGGATTTACCTCTGGGGCATGTATCGTGGAATGGTCTATTTGAAAAAAAAATATATCTTTGCAAAATAATTCAAGATTAAAAACGAGATGATTAACATATAAAACACAAGATATGAGACGAGTAGTAATTACAGGATTAGGGGTAATCACCCCATTGGGAAATGAAGTAGATACATTTTGGAACAATTTGGTATCGGGGGTCTGCGGGATTGATTTTATTCGTTCTTATCCCACCGAAAATTTACCGGTGAGGGTAGCCGGTGAGGTCAAAGGTTTTGATCCCACGTTATACCAAATGGAGCCAAGCACGATACGTCGCACGGATTTATTTACGCGTTACGCGTTGGCGGCGGCATATCAAGCCATGAAAGACAGTCAATTATCTATTGACCCTGACCGGTTGGGGGTATATATTGGCTCCGGCATTGGTGGTTTGCACACCATCGCGACCGAATGTGAAAAGATGTTTAAAAGCGGTCCCCGTTGGATATCGCCTCTTTTTATTCCCACCATGATTGGGAATATCGCGGCGGCAAATGTTGCCATCGCCCATAAAGCACAAGGACCTTGTTTGCCGGTAGTTACGGCATGTGCTACCTCAACCCACGCCATTGGCGAAGCATTTCATGCCATCAAACACGGCTATGCAGACGCTATTATCGCGGGGGGCACAGAGGCGGCAATTCACGCGTTAGCGATTGGAGGTTTTGCCAATAGCAAAGCCTTAGACAATAGCAATGACCCCAATCGCTCGTCTTTGCCCTTTGACCGTCGTCGGCAGGGGTTCGCGTTGGGCGAGGGTGCGGGGGTAGTCATTCTCGAAGAGTACGAACATGCCAAAGCCCGCGGGGCTAAATTATACGCGGAGGTATGCGGCTACGGCAACACTTGCGATGCCTATCATCTCACTGCCCCCTATCCTGACGGGAGCGTGCCCGCGAAAGCCATGCGCACAGCCATAGACGAAGCCGGCGGATTACAAAACGATGACTTATTGTACGTGAACGCGCATGGTACCGGTACCCCACTTAATGACAAGTCGGAAACACAGGCTCTGAAAATTGCCCTTGGAGAAACAAAAGCACACGAAGCCATGATTAGTTCTAACAAATCCATGATGGGGCATTTACTTGGGGCTGCCGGTGGGGTAGAAATGGTGGCTACCGCGTTGACTGTTTATCACGGTATTGTTCCCCCCACGATTCACCTTGACGAGCCTGACCCTGAATGCGACCTCGACTACGTACCGCATAGGGCACGTAAATCCAACGTTACCATTGCCATTTCCAATTCCCTCGGTTTTGGCGGTCATAATGGCTGTGTTGCCGTAAGAAAAATATAATCATTAAGTTATTAGTTATAAAAAATGAATAGAGAGGAAATTAAAAAAATAATTCCCCACCGCGAACCTATGTTATTGGTGGATACTATGGAATTGGTAGAAGACAATCTCGTGCACGGCACCTATCATGTAAGGGGAGATGAATTTTTTTTACAAGGACATTTCCCGGGGAATCCTGTTGTGCCGGGAGTAATTTTATGCGAGATCATGGCACAATCATCGTGCCTGCTTATCGTATCAGCCTTAGTTAATCGTACCCCATTTTACGGGGGCATAGACAAAGTACGATTTAAGAGACAAGTAAAACCGGGCGAGACCATAGACGTTTATGCCCATGTAACCAATCACAAAGGTCTTCTTTTTCAAGTACAAGCGGAAGCAAAAGTAGGGGGACAATTATGCGTATCGGGCAATCTTACTTTTATGCTTATTGATAACGACAAGTTGTAAAACGGACTTACCGTTTTTACGCGTCTATATTAGCGAATTTGGCATTATCTTCGATAAACTTCCTGCGCGGGGGCACTTCATCGCCCATGAGCATGGAGAACACGTAATCGGCTTCGGACGCGTTTTCTATGGTTACTTGTCGCAAAGTGCGACATTCGGGATCCATAGTAGTGCTCCATAATTGCTCATCGTTCATCTCCCCTAAGCCTTTGTAACGTTGCACATGCAATCCCGATTTATTCAACCCGTTAGCCGTAAATTCGTTGATAATACTATCACGTTCATCATCCGACCACGCGTATTTTGCATCTTTTCCTTTCTTAACGAGAAAGAGCGGCGGTGTCGCGATATACACGTGCCCAAATTCTATCAACTCTTTCATGTGCCGGAAGAAGAAGGTGAGGATTAAAGTGTCAATATGGCTCCCGTCCACGTCGGCATCAGTCATGATGATAACTTTATGGTAGCGTAATTTTTCCAAGTTCAGGGCTTTTTTATCATCGTCTGTTCCGATAGATACCCCTAAGGCGGTAAAGATATTTTTAATTTCATCGCTCTCGAATACACGATGCGGCATGGCTTTTTCCACGTTTAGGATTTTCCCGCGCAGGGGCAATATGGCTTGAAATTTACTATCACGTCCTTGTTTGGCGGTACCACCCGCGGAATCGCCCTCTACCAAAAATAACTCACACAACTCGGCATGACGGGAAGAACAGTCGGCTAACTTACCGGGCAAACCACCGCCATTAAAAATGGATTTACGTTGCACGAGTTCGCGAGCTTTGCGTGCCGCGTGACGGGCTTGCGCTGCCGTAGCCACCTTATTCACGATTTCTTTAGCGTCCTTGGGGTTTTCGGCAAGATAATAAGAAAGCATTTCTCCCACCATTTGTTCCACGATACCGCCCACGTCATTATTTCCCAATTTGGTTTTGGTTTGACCCTCGAATTGAGGCTCGGCTACTTTTACCGATATAATCGCGGTTAAGCCTTCGCGAAAATCGTCCCCCGTGATTTCGATTTTCTGTTTTTCTAATTTTTCGAGCATCTTACTTTCATCGGCATATTTTTTCAACGTGCGACTCAATGCCCTGCGAAAACCTGTGAGATGTGTCCCCCCTTCTATCGTATTGATATTATTTACGTAAGAATGGATATTTTCGTTATAACCGGTATTGTATTGCATTACTACTTCCACCGGGACACCTTGTTTTTCACCCTCGATATAAATTGGGGTATCCATGATTTTTTCGCGACCGCCATCTAAGTAGTTGATAAAATCAATAAGCCCTTTTTCCGAATAAAAAGTTTGAGAAATATTTTCTCCTTGCTCATTTTTATTTCTTAAATCAGTAATACTTAATTTAATACCTTTATTTAAATACGCGAGTTCTTTTAAGCGGGTGGCTAATGTGTCGTAATTATAAACAACCGTATTGAAGATAGTATCATCAGGGAGAAACCATATTTTTGTTCCGCGATAAGTTGAGTCCTCTATGTCTTTAATAGGATAGAGCGGTTTCCCGTAAGCGTATTCTTGCGTGTAATGTCGACCGTCTCGATAGACATCGGCACGCAATTTTTTTGACAGGGCGTTCACGCACGACACGCCTACCCCGTGCAATCCCCCCGACACTTTATAAGAGTCTTTGTTAAACTTACCCCCCGCATGTAAAACGGTGAGTACCACCTCCAATGCCGACTTTTGCTCTTTTTCGTGAAAATCGGTAGGAATACCTCTCCCGTTGTCGAGCACGCTAATAGAATTATCTTCGTGAATTGTAACCTCAATATTGTTACAATGACCGGCGAGTGCCTCGTCAATGGAATTATCTACTACCTCGTACACGAGATGGTGAAGACCACGATCGCTCACATCCCCGATATACATAGCGGGACGTTTTCTCACGGCTTCCAAGCCTTCTAATACCTGAATATTCTCGGCATTATAGCCTTCTACTTGCACTTGTTCTTTTTCCAAATCACTCATGATAAATATGATAGTTATTTTTTT
Source organism: Bacteroidales bacterium (assembly GCA_031272025.1). GTDB lineage: Bacteria > Bacteroidota > Bacteroidia > Bacteroidales > WCHB1-69 > JAGVVH01. The sequence goes on along the minus strand of JAISUP010000080.1, from coordinate 1,333 downwards.
AATAATATGCAAAATTACATAAAATTTTCGGAATTCCAAGCGTGTAAATAAATTCCTGATTTTCCCATTGAAAAAGAAAATCGCGAATAGCGCGGAGTTCTTGGCTCTGTTGGCGATTGGCGATGATTTGTGCAAAGAGCGGCGATACCTGCGATTGGAAGGTTTGCAAAGTCGCAGGGTCGGGAATTGGAACGGAAATTTTCTCCAAATCTTCCGGATAAACGTGTGGCTGTGCCGAACCTTTTTGCATTCGGAATATCTCTGCCTGTTTTCCGGACAAAAAGAGCCAAAGATATTCTTGTGTTACGCATAATTCTTTTGCTCTAATTACCGAACAATCAGACGCCCAAATGGGTACTCCCCAAAAATTTAGAAATCCAGCATTCGCACCCGAACCGCTACAAGTTATTGCTCCTGCCTCTTGATTTGCAACGTTATGGTAATACGCCAAGTCCATCCCGCCCGCAACAACAGGTATTTTACCTTCAACGGTTTGTTTCTTGGTTATTGTTTTTCCTCTGGAAACACTTGCAACATCTCCCAATTTCTTCTGTTCCCATTTTCCCTCTTTTAATTCGTAATTTTTGAATGTTAATTGTTCATAAACCGTTTTCGCCATAGCCTCTAAATTATCATTTATCTGCCTGTTGAGCGCGATTTTGGCATCGAGGGCGGAAAGAACGGCGGCAATGCGGCGCTGGGTGGGGAGGTCGGGAAGTTCCAATTCTAATTTTTCCAAATCACTCGGATTGATTGAAGGATAAGCAGAAACATTATTTGCCGCTACTGTATGTAAATAGTTGGTATATTTGTCTTGTGTTAGAGTATAATATAGAAAATCAGGATTTGTATTGTCTTTTGCATCAATAGTTGCAAAGCCCGTTGATATTACAGTATTCTTTTGGGGATTTTTTAATATTCCAAAATGTTGGAGATTAGGACGAACCGTTGAATAAACAATGGTATTGTTTTTGACTGCGCGTTTTGCGCGGCTTGGTATCACATCATTTCTGGATAGTTTGATAAAATCGCCAAAAACCCCTTTCGTTACGGAACTTGTATCAAGATACAGGATTTCGTTAAAATCTTTTGTCTGAAACGTATTTCTATTTACATCTGCAACCTCTGCTAACTTTACTTTTTCCCAATTATCTTTCATCTATTAATTGTTAATTCTTAATTCTTAATTGATTATCACTTCCCAGTATCCGTTGCGTTTGCCGTTTTTTCGTTCCAGCAATTTTTTTTGCTGCAAGTTGGCGGTTATGGTTTTTACGGTTCTTTCCGATTTGCGGATGTGCGCTGCAATTTCTTTTTGCGTTGCTTTGGGATT
>JAISUP010000074.1 GCA_031272025.1 Bacteroidales bacterium | reverse complement strand
CTTGCAGCAACAGCATTAGGTAATTTGTTGTTGTGGATAGGACCTTTGATGTACAACAAATGGGCTATATGGGAATGCTGGTTAGTCTTTGCTATCGTTTGTGTAATCTCAATGGGAGTGATGCTCGCGATGGTTAAATGGTTAGAAAGAGTAACAGGCGATAAAAAATGACACACGCGACTCGTCACTATACTGCCGACATGAAAATGTTCGCGCTCGTGGAAACCGACCATCGGTTACTGCTATTGCTACCGCGGTTTAATATTGAATTGGGTTTTGGAGAACAAAGCATACGAACTGCCTGCCAAAAGCATGATATTGACACCGACTTTTTTTTGATGATTTGCAATATATATTCTTTTGAAGACTATATGCCCGATGAAGAGACTGCACAGAAAGTCGATGTTTGTCAATTGATTGCTTACTTGTCAAAATCCCACGGGTACTATCTCAATCATCGGTTACAAGCCATTAACCGCGAACTGCAAGCCATTATTAAGAATGGGGAAAAAGCCCACGCGACCATCTTAACTCGTTTTTTTAAAGAATACGAGAAAGAAATCAGCGACCATTTTACCTATGAAGAGAATGTCGTGTTCCCCTACATCCTTGGAGTCGCGGGGGGACACAAAAATACGGACTACCGGATTGATAAGTTCGAGGAGAATCATACCAATATCAATGATAAATTGAGCGATTTGAAAAATATTCTCATCAAATACCTCCCCGAGACTTCGGCATTAGAAGAACGTATGAATTTAATTTTCAATATTTTTTCTTTTGAATTGGATTTAAGAAAACACACGCTACTCGAAGATTGGATACTGGTACCCAAAGTACGTCAAATGGAATTGTTATGGTAAAAGAAAAAATGATTTCCGTGGCTATTGTAGAACCTTATCCCGTGATAGCCAAAGGGATAGAACAAACGTTGCGCGATCTCAAAACTTTTGAGATCGCGACCGTGGTTACCGAACATTGCCAATTCTTTTTAGAAAGAGTTTTGTCTTCTCACCCGGACATATTGATTATCAATCCCATGATGCTTGATTTGAAAAAAAGAGCACGGGTAGAGGAGTTGATAGAATTGACCGGTTGCCACCGCGTAGTAGCATTACAGTCAGGCTTTTTAGAAATAGAAGTCGCCAGACGCTACCATGCTGTGATTGACATCGCGAATACCCCTGAAAGAATTGCCTCCAAATTGCGTAAATTGGTAGAAACAGAATTGTCTGAACCCGAAAATAACGAATTGTCTTCGCGAGAACAAGAAATCTTAGTCTGTGTGGCAAAAGGGATGATGAATAAAGAAATTGCAGAGAAGCATAAATTGTCCATTCACACGGTTATTACCCATCGCAAAAATATTGCCCGTAAAACCGGTATCAAATCGGTATCGGGGCTTACGGTCTTCGCGATATTGAATAATCTTATTGGTATAGAAGAAATCGAATAAAAACACGAGTGCCGTTTGCCGTGAATGTATTTTCATCTTGCTATACGATATTGGGACCTACTGCTACCGGGAAAACCCGATTGGCTGTAGCATTGTCGGCACGTGTCAACGGGGAAGTCGTGAGTGCCGATTCGCGACAAGTGTATCGCGGGATGAATATAGGAACAGGCAAAGATTTGTCGGACTACACGATAGACGGGCTACCTATCCCTTATCATTTGATAGACATGGTAGAAGCCGGATGCGAATACAATGTCTTTCAATATCAACAAGCAGCTACGCGTGCCATTCGCGAAATCCAAAGTCGCGGAAAAACCGTGATATTATGTGGGGGCAGTGGCTTATACATCGAGGCATTGCTCAAAGGGTATAAACTGTTCCCCGTTCCTGAGAATTATGCCCTAAGAAAACGATGGCAAAATATTCCCGATGAAGAATTAGCCCAAGAGTTAGCCCGGTTTCGCCCTTTGCACAATAAAACCGATACAGAGACAAGGGAGCGGTTGCTCAGGGCGTTGGAAATAGAACATTACTATGAAACTCATGGCGAATTACAAGTAACCGCTGCCCCCGTACCTTCCCTGATTTTTGGGGTACGCGGACAACGCGACCGGATTAGGGAACGAATTACCCTGAGACTGAAAGAGAGACTAAATAACGGGATGATAGACGAAGTAAAACAACTGCTACAGCAAGGGGTACCGTCCCATCAACTTATTCGTTATGGGTTGGAATACAAATTTATAACCCTTTATTTGCAAGGAGTTTTGGATTACGAGACCCTGTTTAAACAACTAAATACAGCCATTCATCAATTTTCGAAACGGCAAATGACATGGTTTCGAAAAATGGAAAGGGATGGTTTTGAAATTCATTGGATTGAAGAGAGTTGGTCAGTTGAAAAGCAACTGCAATATATAGAGCAAATTCGTGCGCTTTCTTTACAAACAAACGATATTTGAGAGCATATTCCACAATAAGAGCGTGGGCAATCCCATGATATTGTAAAAAGAGCCTTGCACGTTAGCAATTGCCACATATCCTATCCATTCCTGAATCCCGTAAGCTCCCGCCTTATCCATAGGGGCATAGCGCGATACGTAATAGTCAATTTCATCTTCACTCAATATCTTAAACCTGACTCGTGTTTCTTCGTGGTTGGTGAGAATATGTTTTGGGGAAGCCACTGTAAGCCCGCTCACCACGACATGTTCTTCCCCAGAAAGTAGACGCAGGAAGTGTCTCGCCTCAACTTCATCTTTCGGTTTCCCAATGATCTGCCCATGCAACACCACGATAGTATCGCAAGCCAAAAATAATGTTTTTTCAGGGTAATTGTCTCTTTTCACGGGCGATAGTTTTAACCGAGACAAGTATTCGGTTACTTCTACCGGAGAGAGTGTCGGGTCGTAGACCTCTTCTACCTCCACCGGCAAATATTCAAAAGCAATGCCCATCCCCGCGAGCAATTGATGCCTGCGCGGAGATCGGGAGGCAAGATAAATCTTGTAGGAGTTTAGAATATCTATCAGCATGATATTTTAGGTGTAAGTTAATTTAATTGAAAAAAAACAGATTATTTCATCACGAGTTGTACGGTAGAACGACTGCGCTGTTCCATCAAGACTACACGGTTAAATGCGACACGGTCAAGGATGTCTTCCGTGTAATGCCGGATAGTGGCGAGTTCCACGTTCGTGTTGTATTTTACCCGGTAGGATTCTTTCAAAGAAACAAGCACCGGCAAAACTTGTTCGGGGACATGGTCCACGCATACCGAAAAACTGAGTGCCGTATTTTGCATCATGTTAATTTTTAAGTTATAATTTGATAAAATAGAAAAAATAGCCGAAAGATTTCCCGCGGCAATAAAAGAAAAATCTTTAGGATAAATAGATATCAGAATTTGATTTTTTTTGAAGATATAAGAAGGTACTTGCGCGATGTCTCCGGTTTTCACGATAGTACTCCCCTGCAATTCAGGATGGAATAAAGATTTTACGTACAAGGGAATTTGTTTGTTTTGCAACGGTTTAATCGTTTTGGGGTGAATAATGGTTGCCCCGTAGTACGACATTTCTATGGCTTCTTCGTAAGAGATGGTATCCAACTTTATCGCGTGAGGAAAAACTTTAGGATCGGCATTGTAAAAACCGGGCACATCTTTCCATATCGTTACGCTTTCGGCATTGAGCGAATAGGCAAAAATCGCGGCGGTAAAATCCGACCCTTCTCTTCCTAACGTGATAGGTACCCCTTCTTTGCTTCTTCCTATAAAACCCTGAGTAATAATTAAATTTGTTGTATTTGTGTCCATTAAATCCCCGACTTCGCGCTTGATTAAGGGAACGGTAATTTTCCAATCTACCTTTCCCTCGCGATAGGTGTTGTCGGTAACGAGAACTTCGCGGGCATCTAACCACCGATTTTGTCGCCCTGATAGTTGCAAATATTTTGCTATCAATGTGGTAGAAAGCAATTCCCCATACGACACCACCCTGTCGTAGTCTTTATTGTCGTTTCCCGATGGGGCTTGTTCGAGCAAAGTACGAAGTTGTTCAAAAAGAGGTTGTATTGTCTTCATGATATGTTCGGGATTGTTGGGCATAAGTTCGCGTATCACTTTGTCGTGAGTTTCTACCAAAACCCAGAAAAGATGTTCCCGTGTGTTGGCAGTCCATTCTCGCGAAATGCTTTGCCATGCCCAATCTGCCGCGACACGATCGGGAGTAGAACCCGGAACGGCTTTCCACCCACTCGCTATATCCTCTAATAGATTCGTGGTTTTCCCTATCGCCGAGATGACCACAACCAAAGGAACATCAGAAAATCGTGCCAACACCCGCGACAATTGCCGTACCCCCTCGGCATCTTTTACTGCACCCCCGCCAAATTTAAAAACTTTTATCTGCATATCTTTCGTTAATATTTTACAAAAATACTTATTTTTTTTCAAACATCTAAAAGAATATTTGTAATTTCGCGCTGTTTTAAATACCGCAAACATGAAAAGAGTGATGATTACCGGTGCCAATAGTGGTTTCGGTAGGGCATTAGCATTTAAATTATTGGAAACAGGTAACTATTTTCTTATTGTTACCGCGAGAGACACATCCAAATTGCAAGCATTGATAACTTCGCTCCCCCAAAACACTCGCGTGCATGGGGTTGTCTTAGATGTACGCGACTTTGAATCTTGTAAGAAAGCGATAGAACAAATACCGGAAAACTTTCGCCCGATAGATGTGTTGGTGAACAACGCGGGGCTGGCATTAGAGACACGTCCTTTGCACGAAGGAGATATCAATGACTGGGATATCATGATAGATACCAACATTAAAGGGGTATTGCATCTTACCCGTTTGATTGCCCCTGATATGGTAGCGAGACGCGAGGGACATATCATCAATATCGGCTCTATCGCGGGACACGAGGTATATGCCGGAGGGAACGTGTATTGCGCCACCAAACATGCTGTCAAAGCCCTGAGTCAAGCCACGCGTGTCGATTTTTTAGACTATGGTATTCGTGTTACGGAAATATCACCGGGAGCGGCAGAAACCAATTTCTCTATCACCCGCTTTCATGGGGATAAAGCACGTGCAGATAAAGTGTATGAAGGCTACGCCCCCCTTACCGCCGAAGACGTGGCAGAGACCATTTTGTTTGCCATGACACGTCCGCCTCACGTATGTATCAACGAGATAATCATGACCTGTACCGCCCAATTCAATGGACGAATCGTGAGAGAAAAATAATATCAATAATCAAAAAAACATGCATTTTTTACGAGAAAAATTTGAAAAACATGTAGCGGCGACCTCGTCCTCCCCTATGGGTATCGCGATAGAGCGTGCCGAGGGCTTATGGCTATACGGGATTGATGGAAAACGTTACTTGGATATGATCGCGGGCATAGCGGTATCTAATTTAGGACATTCGCATCCCGCTATCGTGGCGGCGGTACAAGCACAAGTTGCCCGCTACATGCACTTAATGGTATACGGGGAACTCATACAAGAGCCTCAAGTAGACCTTGCCGATTTATTATGCCAGCATCTGCCCCCCGTGCTATCTTCGGTATATTTTGTTAATTCGGGAACCGAAGCCGTAGAAGGTGCACTGAAATTAGCAAAACGTGTTACAGGGCGACAGGAAATCGTGTGCTGCAACAACGCGTATCATGGCTGCACGCATGGTTCCATGAGTTTGATAGGGAGTCAAGAATACCACGAGGCTTTTGCTCCTCTTTTGCCACAAGTACGACGTGTTCGTTTCGGGGTGCTTGAAGATTTGGAACAAATTACTTCCCGGACAGCATGCTTTATCACCGAACTCGTGCAAGGAGAAGCCGGCGTGCGGACCGCCTCCCCCGAATATTGGCAAGCCGCACGGACACGCTGTAACGAAACCGGCACGCTATTTATTGCAGATGAAATTCAAACCGGGATAGGACGTACGGGAAAACTTTTTGCCTTTGAACATTACAACATAGTTCCCGATATTTTAGTCTTGGCGAAAGCCTTGGGCGGCGGCATGCCCGTAGGGGCTTTTATTGCCTCACGCGAGCAGATGCTCGCGCTTACCCATCACCCAATGTTGGGGCACATGACCACCTTTGGCGGTCACCCCGTGTGCTGCGCCGCGGCATTGGCTCACCTGCAAATCATCACGCGACAACAATATTGGAAACAAGTAGATAGGCTTGGAAAACAACTCAAAAACGTGCTGCAAAAATATCCCGGTGTTCGAGAAATTAGGCAAATAGGGCTTATGCTTGCCGTTGATTTCAAAGACGAGACTACCGCCATGACAGCCTATAAAACATGGCTCGACCGCGGCATATTCATCGATTGGTTTCTTTTTTGCCCAACGGCACTGCGCATCGCACCGCCTCTTATCATCAACGAAGATGATATACAAGAATTTGAACAGCGAATATATGAAAAGTAGTTTCTTTTGAAAGCAGGTAAACGTTGACAGGCAAAAAGCACGATTTTTTTTTCGTGAAAGAGGGCTGTCTCTTTCTATTTTATTTGTATCTTTGCAGCGTAAAAATTAGTGCATGGCATCGTTCTTAAGTTTATATAACGAAGTAGAGTTTAAAATCAAACAAGCCGCGTTGCGCATGATAGAGCAAAAGGCTGAAAATGAAATTTTAAAAAAGGAGAATGAAACACTGAAAGAGCAAATGTCGGCACTGCGTTTACGGGTGGAAGAGTTGGAGACAAGATACAAATTATTGATCATGACAAAGACAATAACCGGAAAAAAAGAAATAACGGAAACAAAACGTGAAATAAACAATTTAGTGCGGGAAATAGACAAGTGTATTATGCTTTTAAATCAATAATAAGAAATGGCAGAAGATGAGTTGGAAAAATTGACATTGTATATAGCAACACGACCTATCAGTGTAAAAGTGCGGCGTGGACAGTCATTCTATTATAAAAAAGCAGAAGAAACTATCAAGAAGGCGGTATTGGAGTTCTCGAAAAAATGGAGTTATACCGACCACCAGGATTTGCTGTCGAAAGTATTGCTCGACCAGACCGTAAGGTGGATAGAACAAGGGGAAAGACTGTTGGAGTACGAACAGCAATTGATTCCTAAAATGCAACAATTGAGCACTTTATCTGACTCCTTGATGGTTGAATAGACGTTCTTTGAATTAAAATTATCCCGCGATAAGTTCTCGATACGTTTGTTAAACTCAACAGAAAACAAACGAAGGATAGACTCATCCTGTTTTTAGAAAAGGCCTGATTGTCTTATGACAAGGTGTTTTTAACACCCGTGGACTTTCGAGAAACGGGGGTTCCTTCACCGTGAAAAATAGGAGTTTAATTAGACCCTATGGAACGATGCGCGGGATTTTTTTTATATAAATATCAATAAATAAATTAATTAAATTATAAATAAAAAACAATAACATGATAGTCTTATGGATAGTAGTAGGTCTCGCGGCTGGCGTGACAGTGGGGATTTTAATAGCACATACTCTCCTCAAAAACGCCCTGACCAAAAACAGTCAGGCAATTTTGAACAAAGCCAAAGAAGATGGCGAGTTAGTTAAGAAAGAAAAGATGTTGCAAGCCAAAGAAAAGTTTTTGCAACTAAAAAGTGAGCACGAGCACCAGGTTCGTGAAAAAAACCAACAAATCGCGATCGCGGAGAACCGGATCAAACAAAAAGAAAATACCTTAAACCAGAAAATGGAAGAGGTAAATCGTCGCACGAACGAGAATACGCAATTGCGGGAAGCCTTAAACCGACAAATGGAAGCCTGTAAACACAAACAATCGGAATTAGATAAGCAAACTACAGTACAAAAAGCTAAGTTAGAATCTATTGCCGAACTAACCGCATCGGAAGCCAAGGCACAATTGGTACAACTCATGCAGGAAGAGGCAAAATCTGATGCCGCGTTGCTTATTAAAGAAATGATGGAAGAGGCGCGCAATACCGCGAATATGGAGGCAAAGAAAATCGTGGTCAACACGATACAGCGTACCGGAGTAGAAACCGCGATGGAAACGACAGTTACGGTATTCCATATCGAAAATGACGAGATGAAAGGACGCATTATCGGACGTGAAGGACGCAATATCAGGGCTTTGGAAAACCTCACGGGGGTAGATGTGATTATTGACGATTCCCCGGACACGATTAGCCTTTCCGGATTTGACCCCTTGCGAAGAGAAATTGCACGTCTCTCGCTACAAAAACTAATTACTGACGGACGTATACATCCCGCTCGTATCGAAGAAATTGTCGCTAAAACCAAACGTCAGTTAGAGCAGGAAATCGCCGAGATAGGAAAACGTACTTGTATAGACTTGGGTATTCACAACATGCACAATGACCTGATGCGCATGGTAGGGAAAATGCGCTACCGGTCCTCATACGGGCAAAATCTATTACAGCACTCCCGCGAAGTTGCCAACCTTTGCGCCACGATGGCGGTAGAATTAGGGTTAAATCCCAAATTGGCAAAACGAGCAGGACTATTACACGACATAGGGAAAGTGCCGGATAACGAACCCGAATTACCTCATGCCATTTACGGGGCACAATTAGCAGAGCAGTATAAAGAAAGACCGGAAGTAGTTAACGCCATTGGAGCACACCACGATGAAATAGAAATGACCAGTTTGTTTGCTCCTATCGTGCAAGTGTGTGATGCCATTTCAGGGGCACGTCCGGGAGCACGCAGAGAAGTAGTTGAAGCATACGTGAAAAGACTCAACGACCTCGAAAATATCGCGCTTACTTACCCCGGCGTAGTGAAAACTTACGCGATACAAGCAGGACGAGAACTTAGAGTTATCGTTGCCGCCGAAAAAGTGTCAGACGAACAAGCAAACCTGCTATCCTTAGATTTGTCAAAGAAAATTCAAAACGAGATGACCTATCCCGGACAAATTAAAATTACCGTGATTAGAGAAACCCGTTCGGTCAACTATGCCCGTTAGCATTTAATAAATTGATGATATGTATATGATTTAACAACCATGAAGAGTTTTTTCAAACGTCCTCTTTTTTTACTTTACACGGGAACCGCGTTGTTATTCGTGCTCTACCTCCTGATTGTCTCTAATCATAATCTTGCCCGACATAAAGAATTGAATGGACAAATTGCTGATATTCAACGAAAAATAAATACCACAAAAAATCAAGTTAACGTGCGTTATCGCTATATCGACTTGCTAAATAACCCGGCAAAATTAGAACAATATGGTCGCGAAAAACTAAATATGCACAAACCCGATGAGGATATGTATATTTTCGTGTATGAATAATAAGCGTTTTAAAAAGACCGCAGATTAAACTACGTGGGGCAAATAAAAGTCAGTAAAATGTATTTTTAACCATAAAAAGAGTAAAACAAGATGAAAAAGATAGTATTAGGAATCCTGTTGTGCGCGGGAATAGGGATATTGCAGTCGCAAAACGATGTAGATGCGTTTCGTTTTTCTCAGATACAGCAGCGATTAGGGACAGCACGGTTCATGGGTGCGGGAGGTGCGTTTGGGGCAATTGGTGCCGATTATTCTGCCATTTTGGTAAACCCGGGTGCCATTGGGGTATACAAACAAGACGAGATCTCTTTGACCCCCTTGGCAATCTCGGCACTCAATAGTTACAGTCAATACATGGGCGAGACCTCGCGGGACCAAAGAGTCCGGTATTGCCTGCCGCAAGTAGGCGGCGTATTCGCCTTTAAGACCCCCGAAACTTCTGATATGAAATATATACAGTTTGCTTTTGGCTGTAACAGAATACAGGATTTTAACCAAAGTTTTCGTATCAATGGAAAATCACCGCTAACGTCCCTGCAAAGCGAGTATCTTTCTGCCTTAAACGGGAATACTCCTGACTATTGGTACTCGAACAACCTCTCACCCTTTGAAGCCAACGCACTATTTCTGTATGACCATTATTGGCTTGATACCGTTCCCGGAACATCCATGCATCAATATTTTTCATACATGGATTCTGTGCCAACACAACAAGCGGGGCACGTGATTACCAAAGGAAATATTACCGAGATAGACTTTTCTCTTGGAGGCAACTATAACGACAAACTGTTTTTTGGAGTTTCGGTAGGCATACCCGTGTTGGACTATTCCGCGCAAATTTCGTATAGTGAAACGGACATTGATAACGAACTAACCATTGATTCGTATGCTCACGACGAATGGTTAGAAGTTAAAGGTACCGGCTTAAACCTGAAAGCAGGCGTGATATATCGTCCGGTATCGTTCTTACGGTTAGGACTATCACTGCATACCCCCACTTACTATTTGTCATTAACCGATAAGTCTTCGCGAAGCGTCTCGCTTTATAGAGACGCGGATTCTCCCGATGAGAATGGTTTCACGGAATATCACAATAATGAAGGTAGCGAAGAGGTTGTCAATCTGTTTAAATATCGTCTAACCACTCCCATGCGGGCAATTGGTAGCGTGGGCTTTCTTATTGCCAAGCGAGCCTTTATTGACGTGGATTACGAATGGGCAGATTATAATACGATGTTCTTAAATTCAACAAGTTATCAATTTTCGATGGAGAATAAAAATATTGATGAAAAATACAGGTCCACGCACACGATTAGGGTAGGAGGAGAGGTATTCGTGTCAAAAAGTGTCGTGTTAAGAGCGGGCTACAACGTTACGACTTCTGCCTTTAAAAAGAGTGTAGACAATAATTCCTTGTATCAGCAAGCCTCTGCCGGTATCGGGTTTCGCTCGAAGAGTTTCTTTTTCGACCTCGCGTATTCTTTCGCGTGGTATAAAGACAATTATTGGATGTATAGCACACAATTACAGCCCGTGGAAAATCAGTTCACCGCGCAACGGGTTATTGCCTCCGTGGGGTTCAAGTTCTAAAATCACAGGAACATGTCGAAACTAAAACCGGCAGAACGGGAGCAGCAATTCGCGCGACTGTTTCACTTTTTGCAACAACAAGGTTTTGATGTGCCGATAGAGACGATTTCTAAAGCCACCGGTATCATGTCCCGCACGTTATATAATCGCTATCATGATAAAGATAGCCTAATACGTGAGATTCTGCGGTATTGGCGTGTTAATTTTAGCGAGCAATTCAATATCAAAAGACATTATTGTAATAACGCGATAGAAGAATTACTGCTCTTTATTCACGATTTGAAACAGGAATATCGCGCAAGTCCTTTCTTTTTTCAACGGGAATACCGGGCAGGATGCTTTTTTCAACCCGGGACAGACCGTTTCATGGATATGATTACCTGCCTTTTACGAGAAAATAAAAACAAGGACATCTTTTTACCTTCTTTGAACGAGGACGACTACGCGTTATTTTTCCTTTTTAATATAGTCAATGGGATTGTCAGGGAAAATTTAACCGAAAATACTTGCATTTTCGTGTTGCGAGCGGCATTGTCAAACGAAGGTTGTCTTAATTTACAGACTTTATTGCCGGTTTCTTTTGTTCGTGGCTGAATGTTCATAACCTTGTCAATATTTTGTTAGTTTTTTAATCAACAAAGAAGGGACAAAAATGAAAAAATAACCGTATCTTTGTTTTTTTACCATGTTTATTTAAAATAATTGTATTTCAATGGAGAATGTAACCCATACGCGCAAGGGGGCACATGCCGATTATAAGGCGGTTTACCAGACTTTATCGGACATGGATATCTCGGGAGGAAAAATTGTCCCGCAACGGGTAGATTTTGAAGAAGCCGTACTTGGGGCGTTGATGATAGACAATAGTGCCGCTACCCTATTGGCAGGTTCTATCGAGGCAAAAATGTTTTATAAAGATATTCATCAATATATCTTTTATGCCATCATGAGTCTGTACGCGGATAATAAAAATATAGACTTGCTCACGGTGAGCGACCGGTTGCGCAAAGATGGCAAATTAGAACTCATCGGGGGGTACGCGTATCTTGCCTCCCTAACAAACAGGGTCGCGTCGGCGGCAAACATAGAATATCATGCCCGCGTGGTCTTGGAAAAATTCGTGCAACGAGAATTGATAGACAAATGTCAGGGCATTATCAGGGAAGCCTATACCGACAGTTATGATATATTGCAATTGTTAGATAAGGCAGAAACCGACTTGTTCGGGATTATTCAAGACCATTTTAAAAAAGACAGCAAGGATTTGAATGAAGTGGTACAGAAAGCGTTAAAAGAAGTTTCAGAATTATATAATAAGGAAGATTCGTTGCAGGGGGTTCCCACGGGGATCGCGGCTTTAGACCGGAAAACCGGTGGTTGGCAAAAGTCGGACTTAGTTATCATTGCTGCACGTCCGGGAATGGGTAAAACGGCATTAGTACTCACCGTAGCCCGAAATGCCGCTATTGATTTTCAAAAACCGGTGGCTCTATTTTCGCTCGAAATGTCTGCCTCCCAATTGGTTCATAGATTGTTTGCCATGGAAACGGGAATTGATTCCGAAAAAATCATGAGAGGTAAATTGTCGGAAACAGAATGGAAAGTGCTGATGGAAAAAATCGTGAAATTGCATACCGACAAATTGATTATTGACGACACGCCTGCACTTTCGGTTTTTGATTTGCGTGCCAAATGTCGCAGGCTAAAACATCAGCAAGATATTCAATTGATTATCGTGGATTATTTGCAATTGATGCAAGGCGACAGCATGGGAGACAGGGGAAAAGGACAAGGCAACCGCGAACAAGAAATCAGTTACATTTCGCGTTCTCTCAAAGCGTTGGCTAAAGATTTAGAAGTGCCGGTCATTGCTTTATCGCAACTTTCGCGTGATGTGGAAAAACGAGGTGTCAGCAAACGTCCACAACTCTCCGATTTGCGCGAATCGGGTTCCATAGAACAAGATGCCGACATGGTAATGTTTATCTACCGCCCCGAATATTATAAAATGGAAACCTTTGACGATGGGGAACCCTCAGCGGGATTGGCTGAACTTATGATACAGAAAAACAGGCACGGCTCTACCGAAGATATTCGCGTGCGCTTTCATGCTAACTTGACTAAATTTACCGACAAAGAAGATATGGGAGGTTACAGTTACGATAACTCCTCTAACATTGCTCCCAACCGTTCTTTTGATGTAGAATCAAAGTTAAACAGAGAAAGTGTACCCTATGACATGGGTAGTAGTAGTAGTAGCATGTCTGTGGTGCCGGATAACGACATGCCATACTGATTAAACCTCTAAATCAAAAATTTTAAACTCATATCTAAACTTTTAATATGATGCGTGAGTGCTCCCACGGAGATATAGTTCACGCCGGTTCGCGCGTAATCAAGAATGTTTTCGAGCGTGATTTGTCCCGAAGCCTCGGTTTCATAGAGCCCGTTGATGATGGTAAGCGCGGGAATAATTTCTTCCGGGGAAAAATTATCGAGCATGATACGTTGTATCCCCCCTCTGGCAACTGCTTGCTCTACCTCTCTCAAGTCGCGTGTTTCTATTTCTATTTTAAGAGATAGATTGTTTGTCTTCAAATAATTTTGTGCTCTGTCGATGGCTTTACTAATTCCACCCGCGAAGTCAATATGGTTATCTTTTAGCATAATCATATCGTATAATCCAAAACGGTGATTGCTGCCGCCGCCCACAGATACCGCGTATTTTTCGAAAATCCGCAGGGTAGGGGTCGTTTTACGGGTATCTAACAAGCGGGTGCATGTCCCGTGTATCTTGTCCGCGTATTTACGGGTACTTGTTGCTATGCCGCTCATGCGTTGTAAGAAATTAAGTAAGGTACGCTCCGCGGAGAGCATTTTTTGTGCAGACCCGCGAAGGATAAAGATAATATCCCCGCGACAAATACGATCCCCATCTTGCTTAAAAGCAGTCATTTCTATGTTACTATCAACTTCTTGTAAAACTATTTTGGCAACGGGCAACCCCGCGATGATACCGGGTTCTTTGGCTATCAATTGCATCTCACCTTGCTGTTCGGGGGAAATCGCGGCTAATGAAGAATGGTCTCCATCGCCGATGTCTTCGGCAAGTGCACGGCGAACAATGTCCCGCGTATTTTTTTCCATATCAGGTAAAATATTCATGAGCATATCTATTTTAAATGATTATTTTTGATAAACAATATGCAAATATACATGATTTTTTTCTACATATACGTGAACGGCAAAACAAAAGAGGAACTTTTTTTTTAAATTGATTTTTTAAATAAAAAAACGTTATCTTTGCAATCAAAATGAAACAGATTAGAAACTTTTGTATTATTGCCCATATAGACCACGGTAAGAGTACGTTAGCAGATAGGTTATTGCAAGCCACGGGGAGTGTAAGCGAGCGCGATTTTCAAGATCAGGTACTTGATGACATGGATTTAGAGCGCGAACGCGGGATCACGATTAAGAGCCATGCCATACAAATGCAATACGACTATCGTGGAGAGACTTATATTCTCAATCTTATAGATACCCCCGGGCACGTGGATTTTTCGTATGAAGTATCCCGCTCTATTGCCGCCTGCGAAGGTGCTTTGCTCCTTATAGATGCAACACAAGGAGTACAGGCACAAACCATATCCAATCTCTATCTTGCTATTGATAATAACTTAGAAATCATACCTATACTTAATAAAATGGATATGCCCGCGGCAATGCCGGAGGAAGTCAAAGACCAAATTATTGACCTGATAGGCTGCACCCCGGAAGATATTATAGAGGCAAGTGGCAAAACAGGACAAGGGGTTGAAGATATTTTGCAAGCCGTAGTCGAGCGTATTCCCTCCCCAAAAGGCGACCCTGAGGCTCCTCTACAAGCCCTTATTTTTGACTCTATTTTTAATTCCTATCGCGGTATTATTGCCTATTTTAGAGTTTTTAATGGAACCATACACTCCAACGAACTTGTTAAATTCTTATCTACCGACCACGAGTATCACGCGGACGAGATTGGGGTACTTAAACTCAAACAAGAGCCGCGGAAAGAGCTCGCCGCGGGCGACGTGGGTTATATTATATCAGGAATTAAGACCTCGAAAGAAGTACGGGTAGGCGACACCATCACGAGCGTGCAAAATCCATGTACCACAGCCGTGTCCGGGTTTCAAGAAGTGAAGCCCATGCTTTTCGCGGGCATTTATCCCGTGGATGCCGATGACTACGAAGAGTTGCGTACCTCTCTCGAAAAATTGCAACTCAACGATGCCTCCCTAACCTTTATCCCCGAATCCTCGGCGGCATTGGGTTTCGGGTTCCGATGCGGATTTTTAGGACTGTTACACATGGAAATCGTGCAGGAAAGGTTAGACAGAGAATTTAATATGGACGTGATTGCTACCGTACCTAACGTGTCTTACAATATCATTACCACGAGAAAAGAAACCATAGAAGTACACAACCCATCGGGGATGCCTGCCCCAAATCTCATCGACCACGTGGAAGAACCCTATATCTTTGCCCAAATTATATCTAAATCAGATTATATAGGAGCAATCATGAAATTGTGCCTCGACAAACGAGGTATTTTGGTTAATCAAGTCTATATTGCCAGCAACAGGGTAGAACTTTCGTTTGAATTACCCTTGGGAGAAATTGTCTTTGACTTTTACGACAAATTAAAAAGTATCTCCAAGGGTTACGCCTCTTTCGACTATCATATTTCAGGATACAAGCCCGCCCATTTGGTTAAATTAGATATTCTGCTCAACGGAGATTCGGTAGATGCGCTATCTTCGCTCACGCACGCGGACAATGCTTACCCCTTTGGACGAAAAATATGTGAAAAATTGAGAGAACTCATCCCTCGGCAACAATTTGACATCGCGATACAAGCCGCTATTGGCAGTAAAATCATTGCCCGCGAAACCATCAAAGCCTTGCGAAAAGATGTTACCGCGAAATGCTACGGTGGCGACATCACCCGAAAACGAAAATTGTTAGAAAAACAAAAACAAGGAAAGAAAAAAATGCGACAAATAGGAAATGTAGAGGTGCCTCAATCGGCTTTTCTTGCCGTACTAAAATTGGACTAGTGTCATAAAAAACAAAGCGAAACAAGCGGGATATTTCTAACCATAGTAGGAAAGATACGGGGGTTTCAGGAAAGTTACACTACTACGTGAAGTGCTTTTGGTAGGACACTTACATCAAGCACGGGAGGCATGTCGCACGGGTCGCCGTCCAAGTTGATGACTCCTGCATGTTCGCGGGTTACAACAATATGATTAGTTTTTAACGAACTGATATATAGCATTTCATTGGCTTTACCTTCCCATACTTTGACCAAAGAAAACGGGGTTTCTATAAGGGGAATAGGACGGCAAATAACCACGTTCATGAGACCATCGAAAAGGTCGGCATCGGGGGCTACTTTAAAATTATAGCCAAATTGGTTCGCGTTAGCGAAGGCAAGGAAAAGACACGATTCGTGAAATTCCATGTCGGGGGTTTTCAAATGAAGGTTTTCGGGGGTATAATGGAAATAGACCGTGGCGGCACATTGAATATAAGATAAAATTCCGCGTTGTCCGCTATTTTTATATTTCTCTGCCACTAAGGCATCTAACCCGATGCCCGCGATAGAAAAGACAAAACGTTCGTTGATTTTAAGCACGTCCATGTTTTTGATATGTCCGCGAGTGATAATCGTGAGCGCTTCGTGCATATTGAAAGGGATATGCAAATGTCGCGAAAGCCCGTTGCCTGAGCCGGCAGGAATAATGCCGAGTGCCGTATTCGTGTGTACCAAAGCCCGTGCTGCTTCGTTGATAGAGCCGTCGCCTCCCGCGACAACTACCATGTCTGCCCCGTCTTTTACCGCATCGGCAACCAATTCCGTGGTATGTCCCGCGTAACGAGAATAACGAATATCACCCTTGCATGTCCCATCTAACAACGCGTGTGTTACCATGCGCTCTATTTGATATCGCCGCGAAGAAAAGACTCCACTCACAGGATTAAGAATAAAAACAATTTTTGTTTTATTCATCTTTGACCAAACCTTAATTAGATTGCAAAAATAGTGATTTTTTTTAAAAGTACTCTTAAAAAAAGAATAAACTTTTGGGCATGAATTAAAAAATAATTTGTACTTTTGCGCTATATTGTTAAGCATAAAATATAAAAGTCAAAAATGAGTATACAAGAATGTATTCGACAAGATTTTTCGGGGAGGAAACGGTTTCATTTTATCGCGATAGGTGGCAGCGCGATGCATAATTTAGCCATCGCGCTGCACCGGAAAGGGGAACATGTAAGTGGCTCCGATGACGAAATTTTCGACCCGGCTCGGGAACGGCTGTCTCGTTACGGCTTACTTCCTGATATGATGGGCTGGTTTCCCGACAAGATTACCCCAGAACTGGATGCCGTCATCTTAGGAATGCACGCCCGTGCCGACAATCCCGAATTGATAAAGGCAAAATCTTTAGATATTAAAATATACTCTTACCCGGAGTTTCTATACGAACAAAGCCGGTACAAAACACGTATCGTGGTTGGCGGAAGTCATGGTAAAACTACCATTACCGCGATGATTATTCATGTATTGCACGAGTGCAGGGTAGATTGTGACTACATGGTAGGTGCACAATTAGAAGGTTTTGACGTGATGGTACGTCTTACCCCAGAGGCAGGCATAATGGTCATAGAGGGAGACGAGTATTTGACATCTACGATTGACCGTCGTCCCAAGTTTCACCATTACCACCCTAATGTCGCGATTATTAGTGGTATAGCGTGGGACCACATCAATGTTTTTCCCACGTTTGAGAACTACGTGGAACAATTTCGCGAATTTGTTCGGTTGATAGAACCGGGGGGCACATTGATATATAACGCCGATGATTTGGAGGTGTGTAAAGTAGCGGATATTTTCGGCAAGACACGAGCCTTGCCGTATCTCGTGCCCGAACATGAAGTTCGCGATGGGGTTACTTACCTGCGTACCCCGGACGGGGAAATCCCCCTGCGTGTGTTTGGAAAACACAACATAGCCAATCTCGATGCCGCCCGTTTGGCTTGTCGCTGTGTTGGTATTTCTGATGCCGACTTTTTCGCGGCGATAGGTTCCTTTAAGGGGGCATCCAAACGTTTGGAATTGATTGCCGAAGACAACGATTTCGCGGTATTTCGCGATTTCGCGCACGCTCCCTCCAAACTCGTAGCCACCATCGCCGCCGTGAAAACACAATTCCCGAACAGAAAATTGGTCGCCTGTCTCGAATTACACACTTTTAGTAGTTTGTCGGAAACTTTTTTATCTCATTATAAAAATAGTATGAACGAGGCAGATATTGCCATAGTCTATTACAATCCTCAGGCTTTAAAACATAAAAAAATGCCCCCGCTCACCCCCCAAATCGTGAGCAAACACTTTGATCGCCCCGATTTGTCTGTTTTTACTGATTCGGAACAATTGATAATTCATTTACAGGAACTTAAAAAACAATCGACCGTGTTTTTGATGATGTCTTCCGGAAATTTTAATGGATTAGATTTGAGTAAATTATAGGGCGACTATGCCTCTGCTTGCTTTTTACGGTTGCACACTCTGCTCACTATGAGAATACTTAATTCATAAAGTAACAAGATAGGCAAAGATACCAATAAGAGGGTGAAGATGTCGGTGGTGGGAGTAATAATGGCGGCAATAATTAAGATAGCCACGATAGCGTGTCTCCGGTATTTGCGCAACGGGGCGGCTTTGAGTAATCCTAACAATGCCAATAGCCACGCGATAACGGGTATTTCGAACATAACCCCCATGAGCATGGTTAGCATGACTAACGTGCCCATGTAAGAGTTGAGCGTGAAAAGATTGGTTACCGTATGATCTACTTGATAGTTGGACAAAAAGCGAAAGGAAAATGGAAATATCACGAAATAACTGAGCAATACCCCCATGAAAAAGAAGAAAAACGAGGCAACCAATACCCACCGCACGTATTTTCGTTCGGAAGCATATAGCGCGGGTGATATAAAACGGAACAATTGATAGCCCACGTATGGAGAGGCTACCATAAGTGCCGAATACGCCGATATCTTCATGTGAATAAGAAATTGTGAAGTCAGTTCCGTACTTACTAAACTCGTGCTTGTGAGCACGGTCTCATCGCCGGTTGAAAACGAAAGAAAATGAAACTTCGCGGCAAGAGCATCTAATAGTCGGTAAGTGATGAAATCGGCATGACATGGTGCCAATAATATGTTGAACATGGTGGTTTTAAAACAAAACACAACAATCATCACAACAACAACTACTATCACGGTTTTAAAAAGTACCGACCGTAGCGCGTCTAAATGTTCCCAAAAGGTTAACAGTTCTTCGCTCATAAAGCCTTTGTCGAGAAAATTCTTATTTCGAATCCCCGTTAGAAGATTTCAAGTCGTCTTTGCTCTCGAAAATCTCGTCTTTCCCGTTTATACCATCTTTAAAACTTTTCACTCCTTTTCCTATACCGCGCATGAGTTCGGGAATCTTTTTCCCCCCAAACAACAACAATACCACGATAGCGATGATAATAATTTCGGGCGTGCCCAAACTCCATAACAATACTATATCCATTTTTTCAATCTTTTAAGGGACTTCTTTTATATATCATATTTTTTGTTTTTCACGTGCACGAAGTCCATTTGATGCCCGTGAAAGAACAATGCAAAGTTACGATTTTTTTTTCGATTACAAAAGTACCCTCTCCCAGAAAAAATTGAGTTCTGAAAACTTTTTCGTATCTTTGCAGTCCGAAAAAAGGAGTTTAATTAATAGGATAAAAAACAAGAAGGACATGAGTGAAATTATTGGAATTGTAGCCCGTCAGATTTTGGATTCGCGTGGGAATCCCACAGTAGAAGCAGATGTATACACCGCGAATGGTGCGGTAGGACGTGCGGCGGTACCCTCAGGGGCATCTACCGGGGTGCATGAAGCCGTAGAACTTCGCGACGGGGACCCAACCCAATTTTTGGGAAAAAGCGTGCAAAAAGCCGTGCAAAATGTAAATAAAATCATCGCCGAAGACCTTCGCGGTATGGACGTGCATGAACAAAACGCTATAGATAGCCGTATGCTGCAATTAGACGGTACCCCGAATAAGGAAAATTTGGGCGCGAATGCTATTTTAGCGGTATCGTTGGCTTGTGCGAAAGCCGCCGCCATGGAAACCGGTCAAGAATTGTATCGCTACGTGGGCGGCTGCAACGCTCACACGTTACCCATTCCCATGATGAATATCCTTAACGGAGGCTCGCATGCGGATAATAGCATTGATTTTCAAGAATTTATGATTATGCCTATCGGGGCTGAGACCTTTAGTCACGCTTTGAAAATGGGAACAGAAGTTTTTCATCACTTGAAAAAAGTGTTGCACGATAAAGGCTATTCTACCAACGTGGGCGATGAAGGCGGTTTTGCTCCTAATCTTAAATCTAACGAAGAAGCCATTGAGGTAGTATTACAAGCCATAGAGAAAGCCGGTTATAAGCCGGGACAAGAAGTGTGCATCGCCTTAGATCCCGCGTCGTCAGAATATTATCTCCCGCGAGAAAATGTCTATCACTTACATAAGTCATCGGGCGACAAACTTACTCCCGAACAAATGGTGGACTATTGGCAGGGCTGGTGCGCGAAGTATCCTATCGTATCAATTGAAGATGGTATGGCAGAAGACGATTGGAAAGGGTGGAAACTCCTTACCGACCGTATAGGGGATAAAGTGCAATTGGTAGGCGACGACCTTTTCGTTACCAACGTTACCCGTCTCCAAGAAGGATTATCTCAAAAAGTGGCAAATTCTATATTAGTGAAAGTAAATCAAATAGGAACGTTAACGGAAACCATAGAAGCCGTAACGTTAGCCACGAAAAACAGTTACACCGCGATCATGTCGCATCGCTCAGGTGAAACCGAAGACACGACCATTGCCGACCTTGCCGTGGCTTTGAATACCGGACTTATTAAAACGGGTTCGGCAAGTAGAACCGACCGTATAGCAAAATACAACCAACTGCTTCGTATAGAGGAACAATTGGGCGGCAATGCTTACTACCCCGGTCGAAATTTTAAATATGCAAAATAAGTAAATTGTTTCATATTTTTTTAAAATTTTTGATTCAAGCCCGGCTTTTTAGTCGGGCTTGTTTATTAGAGAACCGCCGTGTACCGAATAAGAACTAAACGTTTTCATTAACCATTTTGGGTTGTCGTGTTGTTTTTTTTCCTATTTTCGCGCATGGAAAAAATAAAAATAAAATATTATCTTTCAGGCATACTTCTCATTGCCGCGTATTATATCCCGTTCATGATCATGGGCGAAGATTCGTATATCAGAATTCACGATATACTTGACCAGAATATGTATGGATATGGTTTGCTAAAACTACTGAATTATTATCATCACGAAGTCTTTCCTCAAATCATGAATGGACTTCCGCGTGAGATGTACATGGTATCGGGTTATAGCATTTGCAGTTTATTGTTTCACGTGCTGCCCACGCCTTTTATTGCCTACGTGGTGAATGATTTCCTGTGCAGGATGATTGGCTTTTTAGGCATGTTTCTGCTATTAGACAAACATATCATTCGTGAAGACGTGAGATTAAGGCTATTAATCATTTGTGCCACCTCTCTTATTTATTCATTTTTAGGAAGTCATAATATAGACGGTGGTTTGACCGTCATGGGGCAGCCGTTGCTGTTTTACGTCTTCGTGAATTTATATAAAGGATATAACAAGTGGTGGAATTACCTCATTATTTTGTTCATAAGTTTCTATAGTTCTTTTGCTTACATGGGCATTTTCGCGTGTATCATCTTGGGTGTAATATGGCTATACGAGGTCGTGAAAAAACGGCAGTTCCATGGGTCGTTTGTCTTGGGTATATTGTTGCTGTTCACGGGCTATGTTATCGTTGAACATCAACTTATTTATTCCACTTTTATCAATAATAGCGCGATGGTTAGCCACAGAGAATTGTTTGTACACCCCGTACCCGGTTTTACCGAGAACCTTATCAGACATATAAGAGAATTTGGGTTGCTTTCCAACTATTATTCCGGGATGTTTTTTACCCCGGTTGTCGTACTTGCCGTCTGCATAGGGTTTATTACCAACACTAAGAAGGATAACGGTCTATTGTACATCAAATTGGGTATAGACAGGAAGAGCAAATACATTGTATTATTGATTGTCGGTATCTTACTTTTCGTTTTTCTG
>JAISUP010000068.1 GCA_031272025.1 Bacteroidales bacterium | reverse complement strand
AGCGGGTAGTAGAACTGTGCATGTCCGGGCAGGGCGCCGTAGAAACTGCGGTTGAGGCAGGAGGCAAGCGTGTCGCGGAACGAGACGTTGGGAAGTTTCTCAAGCCAGTAGGTTCCGAGCGTGTTCAGGTCGCATGACCAGATTTTTTCGTTGTAGGGCAGCATATAGTCGTTGGCTATCTTGTCGCCGAATTTCCAGTAGATCCAGTCGGTGAAGCGTTCGGGCTTTTCTTTTTGCAGCAGCGCTGCGCGGGCTATGGATTCGAGATAGTCAATCTGTTCTTCTATCGGGAACTGCCAGATGTTTGCCTCGAAAGGATAACTGATGCGGTGCTGTCCAACTTCGATTTTCGTGTTCCGTTCATAGAAAGCCCATCCCGATTTGGGAATGAAAGAGAAGACGAGGTCAACCACGCGCTGACGGCGCACGTCGAGGATATGACCTCCGCCAGTATCGACCGGTGCACCGTCCACGATGACGCTCCGGCACAATCCGCCGGCTTCTTTTTCTTTTTCGAGTACGAGAAACGATGTTTCGCCCTTCAGACGGAGTGCTGTCGCTAAGGTTAGCCCCGCGGGTCCGCCGCCGATTATAAGATATTTGACTTTCATCTCAAATTTTTTGCAAAGATATAAAATTTATTTATGCAAAAGTCGTGATAGATAGGATTTATCTGTCCATACGATAATGATAACGTATGATAACAGGAATAAGGTATTGACGGTGAGACGTATCCATGTTTCGTGCACGGGCACGAGCAACGACAACCCGTATAGTAACAAAGCCAAGAAGATGTAGCCGGATATCCTAAACTTTTGATAAGGAACTTTATAGTATTTTTGTCCAATAAAATACGAGAGTATCATCATCCCCCCGTAACAGACTAAAGTTGCCCATGCAGAACCCATATATCCCAAGCGCGGGATAAGTAAATAATTGAAAACAATAGTAATACATGCCCCGAACAAGGAAATATACGCCCCCATTCGGGTTTTGTCGGTTAATTTGTACCAAATAGAAAGGTTGTAGTAAATTCCCAAACAAAGATTGGCAAGCAAAAGGATAGGAACAATAGGGAGTCCCACGCGAAAATTAACCCCTACAAAATGTTTAATTATACTGATATACATCATGATTCCTAAAAAGAGAAAAGAGCATATCAACACGAAGGCAGACATAACATCGGCGTATGTTTGTCGGGCATCGGTATTTTTCGATTGGTCGAAGAAGAAGGGTTCCGCGGCATATTTGAATGCTTGAATAAACAAGGTCATCAATATCGCGATTTTGTAGCAAGCCGAGTAAATGCCCACGTGGGCTTCCGCGATGTCAGGGGGGAGCAACTCGCGAAGCATCACCCTGTCCATGGTCTCGTTAACGATACCGGCTAATCCAAAAACAAGCAAAGGTAGCGCGTAACGTATCATCTTTTTCCATAACTTAAAATCAAAAACCACAGGCGTTTTAAAACATTCCGGGATGAGCAGAACAAGCGTGAGCAAACTGGCGATAAGATTGGCAATAAAAATGTAGCCCACCCCAATTTCCGAATGATAAATATAGGATAAGAAAGCATTTTCAATACCCTGTTGTTGCAGAAAAGGACAGAGCAAAAGGAAAAAAAGATTGAACAATATATTGACTAAGATATTGAAATTTTTGACAAAAGCAAAGCGTAGGGGACGTTTTTGTTGTCGCAACGAGGCAAAGAAAATTGCCGAGAAAGCGTCGGCACCAATAATCAGGGCAAACCATCTCACGTATTCGGGGTGTTGTGGACAATGAAGCCACCCTGCAAAGCGCGTGGCAAAACAAAATGCCACTGCAACAAACAACAAGGACGTGCACGCGTATGAAATCGCGACCGTGGGTAAGGTTGCATGACGGTACTGCTCTTCCCCTGAATAACGAAAATATGCCGTTTCCATACCATACGTGAGCAACACGATAAACAAACTACTCATGGCATACAAATAACTGACCTCCCCATACTCCCCTGTCTGAAAAATATAGGTATGCAAAGGAACCAGCAAATAATTGAGAAAACGACTCAACATGTACGACCCTCCATATATTGCAGTTTGCCCCGCTAATTTTTTGAGTGAAACCATAATAATAAAATTATTTTTTGAAACTGCAAAATTACAATAAAGTTTCAAAAATCACTACCATAAAATTTTTTTAATGGATATGTGGATATGTGAAAACTTTCATGTATATTTGCAGCCATAAATAAAAATAATATGAATTGTTTTAAATGCTTTCGTGCAGTGCATGAAAAAGTTAAAAATCAGCAACCCTTAATGTCAGCCTTTGTTCGTAAGTTAGCGAAATTACAAGTTTTTCTTTTTGCCGTCATGTTTTTCGAGACTAACATCCCATCGGCAATGTCGCAACAAACAGCAACAAATTTTAATGTAACTTCTTGCAATTCGCAAAATTACGAACTTTTTGAAATGTTAGACGCGGGCAATGTAGTGGTGCTGTGTTTCGTGATGCCTTGTGGCAGTTGTGTTACGCCGGCAAAAACAGCCTATAACGTGTCAAATAGTTTTGAAAGTACGTACCCGGGTAAAGTAAAGTTTTTTTTATGCGATGACTACGGTACGTCTCCTTGCAATACCATGAATAGTTTTGCCAATAACTACGGGCTTTCTAATGCCATCGTGCTTTCTACACCCGATTGTATCATGACAGACTACGGGAGTGCTGCCATGCCCAAAATTGTAGTGCTTGCAGGCAAAGAGCATTTGGTGATTGATGTGCAAAATTTAGGTACCGGTGTACAAGGGGAAGTGAATACCCAACAACTGAACGAGGCTATTCTCACTGCAATTACAAATTCAGATCCTATGAGTGTCTCTTGTGTTGAAAACGAAGTCAAAAATATGGTTATTTATCCGAATCCTGCATGTAACAATATTTTGTATATTGAAAATCGCGATGAAGATATTTCCTTTTCCACGATAGACATCTATGACTTGTCGGGCAAATGGATTGCATCGCCTGCCACAAATAAACATGACGGGCATATCACGATCAATATTTCCGCGCTGCATGCCGGGACATATTTTCTCAAAATTCACGATTCCAAAGGGACGCTACCTGTTACCCGAAAATTTATTAAACCCTAAAGTATCATGAAAAAAACAAGTATACAGATTGTTTTCATCTTCATTTTTTTCATTTTTAATCATTTGGAAATGAAGTCTCAATGTTGTGCCGGAGGAGGTGGTAACCCTGTGATTGGAGACGTGTCGGGAAGTGTTCTCTCTATGGGCGAGATGGAGGCAGGAGTGAACTATCAATATATAAATTCAAATAAAGTATTGGATTTTAATAAAATAGATACTGTTTACAAAAGTAAATATCAGAGCAACTATCTCTATGTTCGACTTGCCTACGGGCTGACAAAAGAACTCACACTCTCGTTAGAAACGGGTTATTGGGTCAACAAAACACAATACGGGCTTGGTTTTTCTGACACGACATCAAGTCACGGCTTTGGAGATATGGTTCTCAATCTTCGATATAATATTCTTAACAAAAAAAATTGGGACTTAACAGCCGGGTTGGGGATGAAATTCCCGTTGGGTGCTTACAACGATTCTATCAAAAAAATAGAGCCTTTTCTCGGAGAAGAATTTTATTTGATCAAACCCCCGTCCACACAACTCTCATCAGGATCTTATGACTTAATTTTCAATATTTTATTATCAAAATCATTCCCCAACGTTGGAATTGTCCTATCTTCTAACACGAACTATATTTTAAAGACTTATAATCCACTTGGCGAGAAAATGGGTGATTATTTATGCGAAACGCTAACTTTTCGTAAAACTTTTTGGAAAAAACTTTCGCTCGCTGCTCATTTTAAATACGAATACATTGCTAAGATGAAGATTAACCCCACGGTAGCGATGTGGTCTATGTTACTTTACGACCCTTTGGCGAGCGGTAGCCACAAACTTTTTATTACTCCACAAATCAATTATAGCCCGTTCAAAGGCTTTAATATTTACTGCTCGGCAGACATCCCTGTATATCAATATGTTAATAATAAACAAATTGCCTCGAAAGTGCTGCTTATGGCTGGGATTATTTATCGTTTTCAGGTCTATACACCCGCTTGTTGTGAGGTAAAAGAATAAAATGATGAATTAAATGAAAAAGAAAAAAAACGGGAAAACAACTTCCGGGAAAAACAGTAAAAAAACGCCCCTGAAAAAGGGTATGTTTTTCGTGTTAAAACTATTGTTATTTTTTTTTGTTTTAAGTTTGGTTATCCCGTTATTGTACCGGTGGGTCAATCCTCCGGTTACGTTTTTGATGTTGCAGCGTAAGTTTTTGAATGGCTACGCGATACAAAAAGAGTGGAAGTCGTTGGAACAAATATCGCCGACTTTGTACCAGTGTGCGGTAGCGGCAGAGGACAACAATTTTTTGGGACATCGTGGTTTTGATTTTGGGGCAATACAGAAAGCCCTTGATGAGCGGGAGAGTGGCAAACGCAAACGCGGGGCAAGTACCATTTCGCAACAAACGGCAAAGAATGTTTTTCTCTTTCCCCAACAATCGTGGGTACGCAAAGGAGCAGAAGTCTATTTTACATTTCTAATAGAGACTTTTTGGTCAAAAGAGCGTATCATGGAAGTGTATCTCAACGTGATAGAGATGGGAGAAGGTATTTATGGGGCAGAGGCAGCCTCCCGTACATTTTTTCACAAAGCCGCTGCCGACCTTACTTTAAGACAATCCGCGTTAATTACCGCTACCTATCCTGATCCACTACATCGTTCGCCGGTGCGTCCAACGTCGTATCTGAGCAATCGTGCCGACAAAATAGCACAACTTTCTCAAAAAATAGGACCCGTTAAATTTGACAAAGCCTCTTTACAAAAAGCCCGTGAAAGATACCTGAAAAGAGAAAACAAACGCGTGAAAAAAAATGACGGGAAATGGATTGATATTTCTCGTTAATTGATATTTTCCTTTATTCAAAATAAAGAGAAAATTGCATAATTCTCGACTTTAAGGCAGTAACGCTTGAAGCGTACATGTTGTTTTCGTATTTAAGCAAATTAACTAATCCAAAAGACATTTTAAACTCGGCAGAAAGTTTAAAATAAGTCAAATAAAAATCCATGCCCACGCCGGCTTGTCCTTGAAAATCGTGGGGATAGAGTTTCAGGTAAATTTCTCTTGGATTGGCTTCCTGTTTTTTTGCCGCCGAAATTAAATCCAAACTATATTGTACCCCCCCGACAACATACACTCTCACGTTGTGCATTCGCGAAGACTTAAATTTTAACATGAGCGGCAAATCCATGTACACGGATTCTATGTTCTTTTTGGTAAGTAAAGTCTTTTGATGATTGTACTGAATGTAATAATTAACAATACGGTCCCCAAAAGACAGCCCCGGCACAAACCGCAAATCAAAATAACGCCATATTCTCAGGTTTGTTACGATACCCAAGTTAAAACCCGGTAAAGATTTGGTATTGATAACCATGAGCGAATCATACTCTGACAGATCGGCTTTCGAACGTATCGTGAAATCAAATTGATTATAGCCTATAAGAAACCCGAAATGAAAAAGTTTGTCATCGTATTGCAACAAATTCGGTACCCCAAAAGGAGTTTTTTGCGCGAACAAAAAAGATGGCAACAATAAGAAAAACAATACAATGCTCTTTTTTATTTTGTTTTCCAATGGATAGATCGTCATTATATTCATTTAATGAAAAAACATGAAAGTATAACGACCGGAAATAGGAAATATTGCATATTGAAACTTTTCTTTTTAAGATTCTTCTCCTTGGTTAAGTTCGGCATCTTGTTTTTTCATGTACTTGTAATGAATCCCGTAAAGTACAATGAAAATGATGGATAGACATACCCCTTGTGCACCCACTTTAAACATGCCGTCCAAAACAAAAGTTCCCACGCAAAAAGTGGCAATTTGCGACAAGATATAAAGATGAAATCCCGTTTTATTCAATTTGAGCATGAAGGCGGCACCCACGATTGCCAATAAATAAGCGACAGCCATGAGTGCAAATTGCCAACCGGGAATGACTGCTATTGCCGCGTACATCGCGCTTGCCTGCTCTACATAACCATCGGGCATGGATGCCAGCATAGGGTTAGCACTTAATATCTCGCCCCCCATTGTCCCCACCATCTCGTGAGCAAAAATGAGCATGAAATGCAAGAGAAAATTCAAACCCGACCCGACAAAGGTGAGAATGCAAAGAACCTTGAGAAAAACAGGGGTTTCGCGTTGGCTTGGATAAGGATTACAATATTCCATGATACTTTATTTTATAATAATACTTTGTTTGACTGTCAATTTTAAAACGATTGTCGGCACGATGCCCCACTACCCACGCGATGTTTTGCCCGCGACACAAAAGCCACACCTTTTGCTTTTCTATCACGTTAATTTTTTGGTTAATAAAAAAATCGCTCAATTTTTGTCGCTGTTTCATTCCAAAAGGATAAAAAATATCCCCCGGTTGCCAATGTCGCAAAAGGAGAGGAAAAGAAAGTTTGTTGGCATCGGCATAAAAAACATTCCCGTCCCTTTCGTATATTTCTCTATTCGTGTAAGGTATATATTGTATCGCGAACCCCAATGATTGCAGCATTTCAGGGTTATGAATCGTATAATATCCTGTTGCTTTGTCTATAAGAGGATATATAGTCAAGATGCCCCTGTCTTGCAAGGCAATATGGGTGCGGGAATAAAAATGCCTTCCCGCGATACGTGCATCTAAGTTATTATCAATTTGTTGGGCTATTTCTTTCCCAAATCCATAGATAGATAAAATTTCATACAACAAGAGTAAGGGATCGTCTTCTTTGGAGAGTATTTCGAGGTTGATTTCTATCCCGCGAGGTGTCTCTTTACATAAGTTGGTAATCTTCGTTTGTATGTGTTGTTTGTAAAAACGATATTGTCGCGACAGGATTTCAATATTTCGATGAAATACCTCTATCACTTTCGGGTTTATTTCCGACAGTAGCGGCAACACCTCGTGCCTGATTTTGTTGCGGCGAAACCGGGTATCTCTATTACTTTGGTCAACACGATAGTGTAAGCAGTTGTCCGCGGAATAAGCATCGATTTCTTTCGCGGTAAAATTAAGCAACGGGCGTAAAATTTTTCCATTGCGGGCAGGAATGCCGGTAGTTCCTTTAAGTCCACAACCTCGACAGAGGTTGAGCAAAAGTGTCTCCGCGTTGTCGTTGGCATGATGTGCCGTAACCACATAATCATAGTTTTGTCCTATATCTTCAAACCAACGGTATCGCAACGTGCGGGCAGCCATTTCTATAGATTCGCCTTCACAAGCGGCAAAGTCGGCAGCATAAAATGCTCGCACGTAACAGTTGCATTGATATTGTATTGCTAAAGCCCGCACAAATTGTTCATCTTCGTTAGAAGCCTCGCCGCGCAGGTGAAAATTACAATGAGCAATGTCGAACTGCAAAGTTGCCGTAGCAAACAAATGCAAAAGCACACGAGAATCTTTACCCCCACTCACGGCAAGCAAAAACTTACTTCCCGACAGGTTAGGACACAATTCTTGTAATTGTTGCACGAACCGCTCGTCCATTTTTTCAAAGGGGATTCTATGACTTATTTCGTTGCCAAAGGAACAAAAACTCTGGTAGCGAGTTCCCGGTCATATTGGTACAAGCCGTAACCATCTCCAATCAATTTTAAGGCATCAATGATGTCGCGGGCTTCTTCCTCCTCTTCAACTTGCTCATCTACGAACCAATTGAGCATCGATTGCGTGGCGAAATCTTTCTCGTCAAGTGCCATCGCGTATATTTTATTGATAAGATCCGTTACATGTTGCTCATGTTTGAGCGTGTCTTCAAACATTTCTAACAACGAATTCCACGAATTTTTTACTTTGGCAATAGGTTGCAACACAACCCGCCCCCCGCGCGACAGCAAATAATTGATAAACTTTTCGGCATGCTCTTGTTCTTCTTTAAACTGCACGCGAAACCAATTTTCTGCACCGGGCAACCCCTTGTCGGCACATTGCATCGCCATTGACAAATAAAAATATGCCGACCAAAATTCAGCGTTAATTTGCTCGTTTAAAGCCTCTTCGATGTTTTTAACAATCATGATGTACTTATTTAAATGGTTATGATTAATTTTTTAATAGAAAAACACGCGAAGATAATCATTTTTGATGGAAAGTGCAAGTTGAAAATAAATTGGTAAAAAAAAAATCGTTATCTTTGCGCGTTTTATTTTTCATGATTTAGATTAAAGTGTAATGGCTAATTTTTTAAGTAAAATATTTGGAACAAAGGCAGATAGAGACATGAAAGAATTGCGTCCTGTTTTAGGACATATTCTCGAAGCCTACGAATCTATTAAAAATCTTTCTAACGATGAATTGCGGGAGAAAACACAAAAATTCAGAGCAATCATTCGTGAAGCAGTGAAAGCAGAAGAAGATCGGGTTGCCGAAATTCAATTACTCATCGATAACAACTACGACATGGATATCGCTGAAAAAGAAGCCTATTACCGCGAGATAGACTTGCTGAATAAAAAAATATATCAACGCACGCAAGAAGTATTGAATGACATTCTTCCCGAAGCGTTTTCGGTGATGAAAGAAACGGCTCGCCGATTTAAAGATAATGATTTTGTAGAAGTTACGGCAACGGACATGGACAGGAATATTGCTGCCTATCGCGATTGCGTGGAAATTGCAGATAATAAAGCGCGTTATCGAAACAGTTGGTCTGCCGGCGGCAATGTTATCAAATGGGATATGTGCCATTATGACGTGCAGTTGATAGGGGGAGTTGTTTTACATCAGGGTAAAATCGCGGAAATGGCAACCGGAGAGGGCAAAACGCTCGTGGCAACGTTGCCGGTTTATCTCAATGCCCTGTCAGGAAAAGGTGTACACGTAGTTACCGTGAACGACTACCTCGCTAAACGCGACTCCGAATGGATGGGTTTATTATATGAATTTCATGGTCTCACGGTGGATTGTATTGATAAACACGAGCCCAATTCCGAAGAACGAAGAAAAGCGTATCTCGCCGACATCACCTACGGCACCAACAACGAATTTGGGTTTGACTATTTGCGCGATAACATGGCACGCAATATCTATGAATTAGTACAACGTCCTCATAATTATGCTATCGTAGATGAAGTAGACTCGGTATTGGTAGACGATGCCCGTACCCCGCTCATTATCTCAGGACCTACCCCACGAGGCGACCAACAAGAATTTAATCTTTACAAACCCATTGTTGAAAAACTGTATAACGCCCAGAAAGCACTTGTAACGGAGATGCTTACGAAGGCAAAGAAATTGCTCGCCGATAATCCCGACCCCAAAGCAACCGATGAGGGCGCGCAACTGCTTTTACGAGCACATCGCGGTCTCCCTAAAAATAAGGCTTTAATTAAATATCTTAGCGAACCGGGAATCAAACAAATTCTCCTCCGCACCGAAGGGTATTACATGCAAGACCAAAACCGTAATATGCCTATCATTGATGACGAATTGTTTTTCGTGATAGAAGAAAAACAAAACACGGTTGACATCATGGATAAGGGAATTGAATTAGTGTCGCGCAATGCCGAAGAAGCCAAACTATTTATCATGCCTGACGTGGGGTCGGAAATTGCTGAATTAGAGAAGTTAAATCTCGCACCCCAAGAAAAATTAGACCGGAAAAACGACATATATCGCAATTTTGCTATTGCCTCCGAACGCATACATACCATACACCAACTACTCAAAGCCTATACCATGTTCGAGAAAGATGTGGAATACGTGATTATTGAAAATAAAGTAAAAATCGTAGACGAGCAGACCGGTCGTATCATGGAAGGGCGTCGTTATTCTGACGGGTTGCATCAAGCCATTGAAGCCAAAGAAAACGTGAAAGTAGAAGCCGCTACTCAAACTTACGCTACCATTACCCTACAAAACTACTTTCGCATGTATAAGAAACTTGCCGGTATGACCGGTACCGCCGAAACCGAAGCCGGTGAATTTTGGGACATCTATAAGTTAGATGTCGTAGTAATACCTACCAACCGCCCGATAGCCCGTGAAGATTACGAAGATTTAGTCTATAAAAGCAAACGCGAAAAATACGCGGCGGTAGTGAACGAGATACTTCGCTTACACGAAGCAGGACGCCCCGTGTTGGTGGGAACAACTTCAGTAGAAACCTCCGAGTTAATTTCAAAAATATTAACGACCCGAAGAATACAACACAATGTTTTAAACGCGAAACTGCATAAAAAAGAAGCAGACATCGTGGCAGAAGCCGGACAAGCGGGTACAGTAACTATTTCTACGAACATGGCAGGACGAGGTACCGACATCAAATTGGGACCCGGCGTTATCGAAGTTTTACCGGATGGTAGCCGCAAGGGAGGTTTGGCAATCATTGGAACAGAACGACACGATTCCAGACGGGTGGACCGACAATTGCGCGGACGTGCCGGTCGACAAGGAGACCCCGGTACCTCGCAATTCTTTGTCTCGCTCGAAGATGACCTCATGAGACTCTTTGGCTCAGACCGTATTGCCCGCATCATGGACAGGATCGGGCTAAAAGACGGGGAAGTAATTCAACATCGTATGATTACCAACTCTATCGAACGTGCCCAAAAGAAAGTGGAGGAAAATAACTTCGGAATTCGTAAGCGACTGCTCGAGTACGATGATGTGATGAACAAACAGCGCGAAACCATCTATCGCAAACGGCGTAACGCTCTCTTTGGAGACCGCCTCTCGATAGACCTCGCTCAAATGTTTGAAGACGTGTGCCGACACGTGATAGAAACCCATTGGCACGACAAAAACTACGAGAATTTTTGTACCGATGCAATCACCACGTTGGGTATAGAATCCCCATTTGAAGAACAATATTTTTTGCAAGAACACCCGAATACGTTATTGGAAAAATTATACCCTATTGTTTTTCAAAATTATAAACAAAAGATACAGCAATTGAGTACACGAGCATATCCTTTTGTAGAAGCCGTGTACAAAAACGAAGGACATCGTTACCAAAATATCGCGATACCGGTTACTGATGGGATAAAAACGCTCAACGTGGTAGCCCCGCTCAAAAAAAGCGTGGAAACCAAAGGTCGTGAAATCGGACTTTCCGTAGAGAAAGGAATTACCCTCGCCGTGATTGACAACGCGTGGAAAGAACATCTCCGTGAAATGGACGACCTCAAACAATCCGTACAAAATGCATCCTACGAACAGAAAGACCCATTACTTATCTATAAATTAGAATCTTTTGACCTCTTTGACCAGTTGCTCGGCAGGGTAAATAGCGAAATTGTATCTTTTCTCAACAAAGGCTCGTTGCCCTTAGAAGACAGTTCGCAAGTCCGTGAGGCTCAACTCCCACAATCCGAAGCCAAAAAATTAAGTACCGGCAGAGAAGAACTAAGTGGCAACAAAAGACAGGCAACACCAAATCATACCCCGGTAAGAGTAGAAAAAAAAGTAGGACGTAATGACCCTTGCCCTTGTGGTAGCGGGAAAAAATACAAAAATTGTCACGGACAAAGTAGTATTGCTTAAAAAAATAGTCTTTTATGGCATTAATAACATCTATTTCCGGCATACGAGGGACTATTGGCGGAAAAGAAAAAGAAAATCTTACCCCTCTTGATATTGTACGTTTCACAGCAGCATTCGCAGTTTTGTTGCGGGAACAACACCCCGACAAAAACGAACTCACGATAGTTTTGGGACGCGATGCACGTGTGTCAGGAAAAGTAGTCTCTGCATTGGCTGCCACCACATTGCAAAGTATGGGAATACACGTGATTGATGTGGGACTGTCTACTACCCCTTCCGTGGAAATGGCAGTAAAACAACTCCATGCAAATGGTGGTGTGATCATTACTGCCAGCCATAATCCAAAACATTGGAACGCGCTGAAATTGCTTAACCAAGATGGCGAATTTATCTCGCGGGAAGATGGCAATCGACTACTCGTCATCGCCAATGACGAAAATTTCTGCTTCTCGGACATTGACCATTTGGGAAATTATTCGTGCAGAGAGGATTCTATCGAAAATCATATCAACGAGATACTGCAATTGCCGGCGGTAAGGGTAGATGATATTAGGGGTGCCGATTTTTCGGTTATTGTTGATGGGGTTAATTCCACGGGCAGTTTGGCTTTGCCTTCGCTGCTACATGCTTTGGGAGTTACGAAAGTAACCCTGCTCAATGGGGAACTGACAGGACAATTCGCGCATAACCCCGAACCTTTACCCGAACACTTATCTGAAATATCCAAGATAATGCAGTCGGGAAAATATCACGTGGGATTTGTCTGCGATCCCGATGTAGACAGACTCGCTATCCTGACCGAAAAAGGAGAAATGTTTGGCGAAGAATACACGTTGGTTGCCATAGCCGACTATATCTTACAACAAAAAAAAGGTTGTGCCGTTTCTAACTTGTCATCTACAAGAGCATTAAAGGATTTATGTGCCCGCGAAGGCGTAGATTGCTATCAAGCGGCGGTAGGAGAGGTGAACGTGGTGAACCTGATGAAAACGAAACACGCGATTATTGGAGGTGAGGGAAACGGTGGAGTGATTTACCCGGAATTGCACTACGGACGCGACGCGTTAGTAGGTGTAGCACTATTCCTGTCTTACATGGCTACGTCAAGAAAATCCTGCTTGAGCATACGTCAACAATATCCTGATTATTATATCTCTAAAAACAAAATAGATTTGCCCGCGACTTTGTCCGTGCAAAAAATTCTCGATTGTTTGGCAAAAGATTACTCACGAGAACAAATAGATGTAACAGATGGTATTAAAATTGATTTCAAAGATTCGTGGATACATCTTCGCCCGTCCAATACCGAACCTATCATACGTGTTTACGCGGAAGCAAAAGATAAAACTACCGCAGAAGCCTTGTATGACGAAATTTACCACCATATTAAAAATATACTATTTCCATCTTAAATAAAAAAAGATGCAAAAAAAAGGATTTTTGCTTTGTATGTGTTTATGCTTAGGCATCTTTTTCACGGGGACGGCACAAACCCATCCCAGAATAGGGCTTTGTTTGAGTGGGGGAGGTGCTTTAGGGTTCGCGCATATTGGGGCTTTGCAAGCGTTGAAAGAGAATGGCATCGTGCCTGACGAAGTGTCGGGAAGTAGTATGGGGGCTATCGTGGGATGCCTCTATGCCGCGGGATACTCCCCGCAAGAAATGCTGCAAATGGTGAAAACACAAAAACTATACCAAACGTATCGCCTCTTTTCTCCTTACAAACATAACAACAAAAGCGGCTATACCACTCACGAAACCCTGAAAAAGTTTTTGATGCGTTATCTGCCCGCGAATAGTTTCGACAGTTTGAAAATCCCCTTATATGTTTGTGTAAGTAACATGATGTCAAGAAAATATAGTATCCTGTCCACGGGCGGAAACCTCGTTCAATGGGTAGTTGCTTCAGCAAGTATTCCCGTGTTGTGCGAAATCGTGAACATTGAGGACAGCAGTTACCTTGACGGGGGATTGTATAACAATTTACCCGCTCAACCCTTATCCAAAAATTGCGATATCATTATCGGGGTAGATGTGACCCCTTATGAATTTGACTGTATCCCCGCGAATACCCCTTTCAATGCACTATTGCTATCCGTGCGTGCTGTTCTCGATCAAAATACCCGTCAAGGAAAAAAACTATGCCATCACCTCATCGTTCCCGAAGCTGTTAAAGATTATAATGAAATGAGTTTCAAATACTATAAAGAAATTTATAACTATGGCTACACGGCAACCTTAGAATACCTTGTTAAGCATCCCTCGCTAAAACAAAAAACCTGTCGCGAATAATGAAACCCGCAACAGGCATTTGATTACAAGTATAATTGAGCATTTTGTTGTCTCAAAACCGGAGGTGATTGAAAATCATTGCTCGGCTACTTGTTTTTTGCAAAAAGATATTTAGTATCTGTCGTTATTCCGATAACCGCCGCCTCTATTATTTCGATTGCCATACTGCCGGTTGTTCGACTGGTAACGATCGTCTGTTTTAGGACGAGCCACCGCTACATTAATAACTTTTTCGTCAAAAGTGGCACCGTTCAACGCCTCAATTGCCTTTTGACCATCGTTATCACCCATTTCTACAAACCCAAAGCCGCGTGACTGACCCGTGTATTTGTCGTTGATAACTTTCGCGGAGAATACGTTGCCATACTCTTCAAACGCACTTCTTAAATCTCCATCATTAGTGTTGGAACTTAAATTTGAAACAAAAATGTTCATAAAATATTATGTTTAAAAAAATTTAGACCCTTACTTTCAACGCTTAAAGCGTTCGTAAAGGCAATTGCAAAGATACACTTTTTTTTCGTAAAGCAAAAATAATAATTAAGAATTCATGAAAAAAATTTTTCTTTCTTGAAAAAAGATGTATTTTTTTCTGGATTAGAAAACAATTATTAACAAATTTTCATTCCACCAACCACCTGCTTATGCCCCGTTCTTCTTCCGAGAATTCCACGCCGATTTTGTAGAGATTTTTGCCGTCGGCACTGTATGGAATCAGGTAGCCCTTGTC
>JAISUP010000051.1 GCA_031272025.1 Bacteroidales bacterium | reverse complement strand
TCTCCCAAATCCGTGGTGGTAACTCCTGCCACGACTACGGCAACGGTAACGTGGACTGCCGGGGGCAGCGAGACCTCGTGGAAAGTAAGTTACAAGAAAGACAGCGAGAGCAGTTTCGGCAACGAGCAAACGGTAAGCACTGCCCCCGCGGCTACGCTCTCCAACCTGACCTCGAACACGGCATACACGGTAAGAATAGTAGCCGTTTGCGGCACGGACGACGAGAGCACCCCCGTCACGAAGGGCTTCACCACCGCGGCACAACCCTGCGACATGCCTGCTAACATGGAGGCGAGCAACATCACTACTACCGGTGCCACGCTCACATGGAGCGGCACGGCAAGCAGTTACGAGTTCAGTTACCGGCAAGGCACGGGCACGTGGAGCACCCCCGAAACGGTAAGCACCACCACGAAGACCCTATCGGGCTTAACCGAGGGCACCGCTTACACGGCACGCGTGCGGGCACTATGCACCGACCAGAACAGCGGCTACGTGGAAGCGACCTTCACCACGCTCACTACCCCTTGCGACAACCCCACTGCCCTGACTTTAGTGCCCGACACGGCATCTATCGCGGTATCGTGGGACGGAGGCACCGCCACGGCATGGGAAGTAGAATGGAGCGCGGGCGGCACTTACGACAACTCCGGCGTGCTGAGTACCCCGTCTTACACCATCACGGGTTTGCAAGACAGCACGACCTACAGCGTGCGGGTACGTGCCAAATGCGGAGACCGGTATAGCGACTACGCCGAGGGCACGACTACTACCCTCAAGCAAGGCGTGGTTTACTACACGATAACCCCATCGGTGAACAACTCTACCATGGGTAGCATCACGCCGTCGGGCGCGCAAAAGGTAGCCGAAGGCGCGTCTTCACCCACCTTCACGTGGCAAGTAACTGATGCCATCCAATATCTCGTGAAAGAGGTTAAGATTGACGGCGTGGCAGACGAGGCAGCCCTCGCGGCAGGCGAGTACACGTTTGCCAACGTGACCGCCAACCACACCATCGAGATAGTCTTCGACATCACCGAGGGCATTGGTCAATACAGCAGTTTGTACAACAGCCTGAAAATCTACCCCAACCCCGCTCGCGACTACATCGTCATCGCTGGACTGACCCGCGATCTCCTGCAAGAGGTGCAAATACTTGACCTTACCGGCAGGATCATCACGAACAGTCCATTATCAACGGGTAACGATCAACAGACAACGGTCAGCACCATAGACATTTCTCACCTGAGCACGGGCATGTACCTGTTGCGGGTACAAACCGCCGCGGGCACGGTAACGAAGAAGTTCGTGAAGGAGTAGAGTAGTGGTTAGTGGTTAGTGGTTAGTGGTTAGACTAATCAAAGCAAAGGGGCGATTCTCGAGAGGGAGTCGCCTCTTTTTTTAATTTAGAATTTAGAAATGGAGAATGGAGAATGGAGAATGGAGAATGGAGAAAATCCCTTATTCCCTTATTGTGTGGACAGTTGGTCAGTTGGACAGTTAGACAGTTTCGTGGTTCTTCGTGTCTTCTTGACTTCGTCAACGCGACACCCCCGCGGATTTAGCCCAAAAATTTTGGTCAAAGAGTCAGGCGATGAACTTGTGCTTTGGGGTTGAAATGTCCCGTTAGGGACAAAATGTTGGTAGAAAAATATGAGGGATACCTTTGTTCGCGTGCCGTAAGTACGCGATGTAAAACCACATTCCGTCCCTATCGGGACGGCGGTACAACGAAATGACCACATTCTACCAACATTTTGTCCCGATAGGGACAAAAGCACATGACTGCAAATTTTGTACGAAGAAATTTCAAACCGACTTTGCAATTTTTTATACCCCACCCCGCGGGACAATAAAATTCGAAAAAGTGAATTGCCTCTTTTTTTTTAATCATTTTACGGATTGGCGGGGACACAGCCTCGCCAATATTTTTTATTCGTTTGTGTGTAATATGAAAATTTTATGCTATCTTTGCAGCCAACTTTTAAAGCATTTTCATCATGGGAAAATACCCTGATACGATAGATATAATAACCAAAGCACGACTGCGACTATCTGCATTCGGGTCGGTAGTGTGCCTTTTTCTAACCATGCTGCTCATCGGGTTACTGCTGTTTGTTGCCTTTTTTTCCATGCAATATTTAAAAAATATCGCGCAAAAAATGGAAATCGAGGTACTCTTTTTCCCGGAAGTCAAAGAGATGGACATCGTGGCAATGGAGCAACAATTAAAACTATCCCCGTGGGTAGCCTCTTCACGCGTATCTTCTCGTGCCGCGAATACCCGTGAGGCGATTCGTGCTATTGGCAACGACTATACGCAAATGATTGATAACCCCATTAACGCCTCTATTATATTGAGTGTAAGTGCGGATAGAGTAAACCCCGATTCGCTTAAAGCCATTGACCGGCAACTGAAACAAAACATGAACGTGAAAGACGTGCAATATCCTCCGGTCATTGCCAATACTTTTACGCGACAAAAAACCTATCAAGCCGTTACGTGGGGTATTTGTATTTTGTTCATGCTTATTTCCATGCTATTGATTGCCAACAATATCAGGCTCAATATTTATGCCAAACGGTTTAATATTAAGAGTATGTTATTGGTTGGGGCTACACGCGGGTTCGTGCGAAGACCTTTTGTTTTTAAAGGGTTTGTACAAGGGGTTTGGGCAGGCTTTCTCGCGATTATCGCCCTCGCGACAGGTCTTTACTTTGGCAACACGCTCTTTCCCGATTTTATCAATTTTCAATATATAACGCTTATTTCCTATTTGTTGGCAGGCATATTCCTGTTTTGCATTCTCTTTTCCATGCTCGTGTCGTGGTTCTCGGTAAATAAATATATCAAAATTAAAAACGATCGTTTGTTTCTTTCTTAATAAAAATATTATGGCTCAATTAATTAACGTAGAAAAAAAGAATATGAAAAATGAATCTTTCGCTGTCGCGAACAAGGGAAAAACGCCTCCTTTGTTTCGTACCGCGAATTATATCTTAATGGTCGCGGCAGCCGTGTTGCTTGTCGCGGGTTACATTTTATTGTCGGGGGGAAAAGCCGCGAGCGATGCCGAATTTAGCGAGGCGATTTTTAATACCCGTCGTATGGTTGTTGCTCCGGTATTGATGTTCGCGGGGTTGCTCACGGGGCTACTTGCCATCATGTATCACCCTCGTACCGGTAAACAAAAAACATCCAAAGAAGCATAATATCCTTATTCCATGTCTATTATAGAGGCAATTTTATTGGGTATTTTGCAAGGGCTGACAGAGTTTTTGCCGGTCAGTAGTAGCGGGCATCTCGTGCTGGGAAAAACCCTTTTGGGCATTGATCCCGGTGAGAACGTGGTTTTTGAAGTCGTGGTACATGCCGCGACCGTGCTCGCTACGATCACGGTTTTATGGAAAACAATCGTGCAACTATGCCAACAAACATTTCGACTAAAATGGAACCTTGAAACTCAATATGTATGCAAATTGTTGATTTCTATGATTCCCGTACTTGTGATAGGTTTGTTTTTTAAAGATAGCGTTGAACAAATGTTTGGCTTTGGCGCGGGTTTCGTGGGGTGCATGTTGCTTTTGACGGCATTGTTATTACTTTTGTCGAGGGTTGTCCGTTATCAAGCGCGGAGACCGGTGGGCTATTTTTCGGCGTTGATCATAGGAATAGCACAAGCAATTGCTGTGTTGCCCGGGCTTTCGCGTTCGGGGAGTACTATCGCGACAGGGCTCATGTTGGGGGTAAGAAAAGAAGAAGTGGCACAGTTTTCATTTCTCATGGTATTAGTGCCTATTCTTGGCGAGGCATTTCTCTCCGCGATAGGGGGCGATTTTTCCGCGGCAAATTCGGGGATTTCCACACCTACCCTTATCGCCGGTTTTGTTTCTGCATACGTGTCAGGAGTGCTCGCTTGCCGATGGATGATTGCCTTAGTTAAAAAAATCAACCTGCTATGGTTTTCACTTTATTGTTTTCTCGCGGGTAGTATCGCCATTATTTTTACTTGGGTCATAAAATAAATATTTTGCCTATTAATTAATTATTATTTATAAAAAAATAACCTTATGA
This sequence comes from Bacteroidales bacterium, assembly GCA_031272025.1. GTDB lineage: Bacteria > Bacteroidota > Bacteroidia > Bacteroidales > WCHB1-69 > JAGVVH01. Next base: position 23,079 of record JAISUP010000051.1, on the reverse strand, counting down.
AAATCGCTATTGTTGGCACGGGATACGTGGGATTGGTTACTGCTGCTTGCTTGGCAGAGGCAGGATTAACCTTAATTTGTGTAGATATTGATGCTAAAAAGATAGAGTCCTTGCAAGGAGGCAGGTCTCCAATTTATGAGCCGGGATTAGAAGAGATGCTCCTGCGCAATATAGAAAAAGGCAGGCTTTCTTTTACCACGTCTTTGTCTTCGGTAATGCCGGAAATAGATGTGATATTTTCGGCAGTAGGTACGCCGCCCGATGAAGACGGTAGTGCCGACCTTCAGTATGTGCTTGATGTAGCCCATACCGTAGGTAAATACATGAGAAAGTATGTTTTACTCATCACTAAGAGTACGGTACCCGTGGGCACCGCCGAGAAAGTGCGAAACGTGTTAAAAGAAGAGTTGTCTATTCGCGGGGAAGATATTCCCTTCGATGTTGCCTCTAATCCCGAATTTCTAAAAGAAGGCAATGCCATCAACGATTTTATGAAACCCGACCGTATCGTGTGCGGGGTTCAGTCAAACACCGCGAAAAAATTGTTTGAAAAAATTTATAAACCATTCGTACTTAATGGATACCCGCTTATTTTTACCGACATTGCTTCTGCCGAGATGATCAAGTATGCCGCGAATGCCATGTTAGCCACTCGCATCAGTTTCATGAACGATATGGCAAATCTATGCGAAATTGTAGGTGCTGATATTCATGTTGTGCGACAAGGTATAGGCAGCGACAGTCGCATAGGAAAACAATTCCTTAACGCGGGGATTGGCTACGGGGGTGCTTGTTTTCCCAAAGACGTGAAAGCCATCATTAAAACGGCAGAGCAATACGGCTATACCCTCGAAGTGCTCAAAGCGGTAGAGAAAGTAAACGAGAAACAAAAGAATATACTTTTCAATAAGTTGAGTAATTATTATGCTCACCAACTCGCGGGGAAAAGAATCGCTTTGCTGGGGTTGTCATTTAAGCCCAATACTGACGACATGCGAGAGGCTCCGGCACTTGTCATTATCGACAAATTATTGAAAGCCAATTGTGAAGTAATGGCATACGACCCTATCGCGATGGAAGAAGCATACCGGCGCGTTGGAAATACCATCACGTATTGCAACAATTGTTACGAGGCTTTACAAGATGCCGATGCGTTGTTGTTGCTTACCGAATGGACAGAATTTCGGGTTCTGGATTGGGTAAAAATAAAGTCGTTGATGCGGGAACCCGTTGTTTTTGACGGGCGCAATTTTTACGACCCCACGGAATTGAAACAACTTGGATTTGCTTATTTTGGAATTGGGCGATAGAATTTTATATCAATCCTCTATTCTGTAACATTTCGTCTAATGATTCTAATGCTTTAATTCTCACTTCTCTGGGTTTACTACCGGCTCCGGGTCCCACGATACCCAAGTCTTCCAATTGGTCCATGATACGTCCGGCACGATTGTAGCCTAACGACAGTTTTCGCTGTATCAAAGAAGTAGAGCCTTGTTGGGTGTTCACGATAAGTCGTGCGGCTTCTACGAGCATGTCGTCCATGTCTTCGGGAGAAAGCCCGTCATCATCAAGCCCTTTTCCATTTTCATCTTCCAATACTTCCGGCAACAGAAAGGCATCGGGGTAGGATTGTTGTCCTTCGATATGTTTTACAATTTGCTCTACTTCCGGGGTGTCCACGAAGGCACATTGTAGGCGAATCAGGTCGCTCCCCGTAGAAATAAGCATGTCGCCTTTTCCTATCAATTGGTCGGCACCACTACCATCAAGAATAGTGCGGGAATCTATTTTTGAAGACACACGAAACGCCACACGCGCAGGAAAATTGGCTTTGATAATACCGGTAATAATATTCACTGACGGACGCTGCGTGGCAATGATAAGATGTATTCCAATGGCACGAGCCAATTGTGCTAATCGAGCAATAGGCATTTCTACTTCTTTGCCTGCGGTCATGATCAAGTCTCCAAATTCATCTATAATCAATACAATATAGGGCAAATAGCGATGTCCATTGGTAGGCAATAACTGTCGGTTACAAAACTTGGCATTATATTCTTTAAGATTACGTACTTTTGCTTTTTGCAACAACACGTAGCGGTCGTCCATTTCTTTACAAAGCGATTTAAGCGTGCGCACGACTTTTTTAAAGTCTGTGATAATAGGCTCTTCCACGTCCGGCAACTTGGCGAGATAGTGTTTCTCGATAATAGAATAGAGCGAAAATTCCACTTTTTTGGGGTCTATCATCACGAATTTGAGTTCGGCGGGATGCTTTTTATATAACAAAGAAGCGATAATCGCGTTGAGACCTACCGATTTTCCTTGACCGGTAGCACCCGCCATGAGCAAATGAGGCATTTTAGCGAGGTCAACCACGAAAGATTCATTGCTAATGGTTTTGCCAAGACCAATAGGCAAATCAAATTTATTATTAACAAACCTATCTGCCTCAATAATTTCGCGCATGGACACGATTTTAGGGTTTTTGTTAGGGACCTCTATGCCGATGGTTCCTTTCCCTGGGATGGGGGCAATAATACGAATACCTAAGGCGGCAAGGCTTAGCGCGATGTCGTCTTCCAAATTTTTGATTTTACTAATTCTAATCCCATCCGCGGGAACAATCTCATAAAGAGTTACTGTTGGACCTACGGTCGCGGTAATACTTTTGATAAGAATCCCGAAATGTTTGAGCGTAGTTTCTATTTTTTCCTTATTTTCAATCAATTCTGCCCGCATAAGCAAAGCATCGGTCTCTTTGACGGGATATTCTTTAAGCAAAGATATGTCAGGAAAATGGTAATATTCGAGGTCTTTTCTCGGGTCGTAAGGCTCTAAGGGCACGGGGGGAGGCGTTTTCAGTGCCACTTCGAGTTGTTGGTCGGTATCCGAATCGAAATCTTCGCCCATGTCTTCGTCGCCCGAAAATTCTACCGATGGATTAGCCTGTCCCGGGTATTTCTCCGCGATATCAATGGTCTCGATATTCTCAGCATCGTCTTCCACGTCAGAAAAAGGAGAATTTATAATCTCGAAGGGGACTTCTTTCTCGGTCTTATTTCCTTTTTCCTCGGTCTTAACTTCTTTATCAAAATGAATCACATTTCCCTCAAACTCGTCTTTTAATTCGTTGGTGCGTTTTGAAATGTAAACATCTCCCATCTCGGTATCCATCCGGATATCGGAAACGGTGTGTTTCAAATCATTGTTCCTGCCATCGTTGTATCTTTTTATTCTCGAAAAAGACAGAGGTTTGAATTTTGGCAATTTTACATGCATTAAGCGTTGCACAGGCAATTCGTAACAAAGCACTGCTACAGCAACAAACGAGAATAACAAGATTAAGATTGCTACGAAACGGCTGTCAAGGGAATAGAGTTTTTCGGCGATGTCTTCTCCAAAAGCGCCGTAGATATAATGATAATCGGAGTTGCGGACAATATATCCGAAACAGAGGGAGAGCCAAGCCATGGTAAGAAATGTCGTGATCGTGCATTTCACGAGCGCGAGAGGAGTTTTGTTGAACGTGATTTTTAAGCCAAACAAGAAGAAGAGCAAAGAAAAGCCGATAGAGAATACCCCGAAAGTATAGTCCATAAATCCGCGTGCCACGGTTGCCCCTACTACCCCGGCTACATTTTCCGGTCGCGCACCCTTGTCGCCCGCATTGATAAGATAAGACATGTCGGCATCGTGCGTGAAAAGAAATGAAATGATGGACACCGCGAGCACGATAGAAAAAAGCATGAATAAGATACCATACAATTTTATCACGCGAGCATCCCCGAAAAACCGAAAAAAAGCAACCCCGCGACTGCTCTTTTTACGGGCAACAGAGGTTTTGGATTTAGGTTCGCTCTTCCGGTGAACAAGTATTTTTTCACGTGAAGATTTTTTTCGTGCAACGTACATGACTACAATAAATTATTGATTCTATAACCGAATTGCAAAGGTACATAAAATTCTCGGAATTTCACGCGTACCGATAAAAAGCAGGTCAGCAACGATCTCTCGCGTGCGGGCAGCAATGTGGTAATTTTTTTTGAGGTGCTATTCACTTTTTGAATTTTATTTTCCCGTTTTTAAAAAAAAGAATTATATTTGCAAGTTTTTTTATAAAAAATTAAATGATTTATGAGCGAGCATGCGAAAAAAGCCAAATTGTTTCTTGCCGACGAGTCGCGCTCCCGCTGGCATGACGAGACTTTGTGGATGGTACGACAAAAACGAGACCATGTTGCCGGTATGGTACCCGAATGGGAAGACTTGCGACAACAGGCTTCCGACATTAAAACCGATGTTCTTGAACATTTGCCAAAATATTTACAACAATTTGAAGAAAAGGCTACCCACCATGGGGTAATTGTTTTGCATGCAAAAGATGCCAATGAGTTTAATCAATTGATTTTAAGCATTATAGAAAAGCATGAGGCTAAAAATATCGTGAAGAGCAAGTCCATGCTAACCGAAGAGTGCGGTTTGAATCGGTTTTTACATACTCGAGGGATTGAAGTAACCGATACTGACCTTGGCGAGCGGATTATACAATTTCGTGGGGAGGCACCCAGTCATATCGTATTGCCAGCCATTCATTTAAAAAAAGAGGAGATTGGAGAAACTTTTCACGAAAAATTGGGGACAGAAGCGGGAGCCTCGGACCCTACCTATCTCACACGGGCGGCACGGCTGCATTTACGACAGAAATTTTTATCTGCCGATCTTGCTATCACGGGGGTAAACTTCGCGATAGCCGAAACAGGGACAGTGGTCGTTTGTACCAACGAAGGGAACGCGGATATGGGCGTGCATTGTGCCCCCATACAAGTCCATTGCATGGGAATAGAAAAGATTATACCTCGTCAAACAGATTTGGGAATATTTACGAGGCTATTGGCACGCAGTGCAACCGGGCAACACGTTACCACTTATACATCGCACTACGGGAAAGCCAAACCGGGGGGCACCATGTATGTTGTCATTGCAGATAACGGGCGTACCCCACAATTGGCAGAGCCAAAATACCGACAAGCCTTAAAATGTTTGCGCTGTGGAGCGTGCATGAATACATGCCCTGTTTTTAGACGTAGCGGGGGGCATAGTTATGGTTACACTATTCCCGGTCCCATTGGCAGTATTCTTGCCCCGCGTAGAGATGAGAAAAAATGGAGCGATTTGCCTATAGCCTCTTCGCTTTGTGGCTCGTGCTCCAATGTTTGTCCCGCCAAAGTAAATATTCACGAACAATTGTACGCTTGGCGACAAGACCTCATGCAACACAAGAAAACTTCATGGCTCAAACGCGTAACGATGAAAATAACAGGAATAGTACTCGCGAACAACGGGCTGTATAATCTTCTTGGATTCGCGGCACGAAAAGCCCTGAAATATTTGCCCCATTCGTGGGTATATATGCCCCTCAACGCGTGGGGACGGGGACGCGAATTGCCTTTGCCTCCAAAACAGTCTTTTAAACAATGGTATAAACAAAATAGGAAAAAATAATGAATATGAACAATATAGATATATTAAAAGAACGATTGGAAAATGCCGGTGCCTCGGTAATACTACTCACCGAAAATCAATTGCAATCCTGTTTGGAAACCCATTTCCCGAGCATACTGAATTTTACAGATACGGTTACTTGTGAGGAATACCGTAAGGCATCGTTGGAAAAAATGGAAAAAATAGACACGGCATTGTTTGCCGGTCGTTTTGCCGTGGCAGAAAATGGGGCTATTTGGTTAGAGGACGAAGACTTGCCCCAAAGGGTACTTCCTTTTATTACACAAAAATTAGTATTGCAAATCCATGTTAGTAAAGTTGTGGATACCATGCAAGAGGCTTACCAACAAATATCGTTGCAAAATACCGGTTTTGGGGTATTTATTTCCGGTCCGTCAAAAACCGCCGACATAGAACAAAGTTTGGTTTATGGGGCACACGGGGCACGCGAACTTACCGTAATTATGCTTTCATGAATTGGTTAGACATCGTTATTGCTTTGCCGTTGTGTTGGTTTGGGTTTAAGGGATCGCGTCATGGCTTGGTACGCGAAGTTACGGGTGTGCTTGCCTTAATCTTGGGAATATGGGCTACCATACATTTCTCAGGATACCTCGCGGCATACTTTGGAAATACACTGCTCGTGAGAACATTGGCTTTCGCCCTTACTTTTATTATCGTGTTAGCATTGGTACATTTAGTGGGAATGTTTGCCGAAAAAATTATCAAGATCATTGTTCCTTCTTTTATTAATCATCTTTTAGGATTGATTTTTGGACTATCTAAGGTCGTGCTCGTGTGTAGTGTTCTTTTTTATTTTATCAAGATGGTAGATCATAAAGAAAAAATACTGACCCGTGAAACAAAAACTCATTCTTTGATGTACAAATACATTGAACCTGTGTTTTTTGCATGCAAACGATGGGTGCCGTAATTTAAAATTATTAACACTAAAACAGACGAGATGAACAAGACTGTATTTTTTTGTCGAAGTTGTGGGACACAGGCTTCCAAATGGTTAGGACGTTGCCCATCGTGTGGGGAATGGAATACTTTTGAAGAGGAGGTCGTGGAGAGAGACAACAAGGCATCGAAGACTTTGTCGGCGAAGACTTCCTTGAAAAGCAGTCCCAAACGGGTAGATGAAATTCCGGTAGAGGCGATACCCCGCGTGCATACCGGGTTTGGGGAATTAGACAACGTGCTGGGGGGCGGCATTGTACCGGGTTCTATCGTGCTACTGGGGGGCGAACCGGGGATAGGAAAATCAACCCTACTCTTGCAAATGGCTCTGGCATTACCCCGCGTGAAAGTCCTTTACGTGTCGGGAGAGGAAAGCGAATCACAACTGAAAATGAGAGCCCAACGACTCTGCCAATCCTTGTCAGGACTACCTTGTTATATTCTTACCGAGACATCTACTGCCGAAATTTTGCAACAAGTAGAACAATTAAAGCCACAATTGATAATCGTGGATTCGATACAGACATTGCAAAGTCCGTTGTTAGACTCGGCGGCAGGCTCTATCTCGCAAATAAAAGAATGTGCCGCCGAGTTGCAACATTTAGCCAAAACAACCCAAATCCCGGTATTCCTGATCGGGCATATTACCAAAGACGGCTCTTTGGCAGGACCAAAACTGTTAGAACATATCGTGGATACCGTTTTACAGTTTGAAGGCGACCGGCATTATGGCTATCGCATGGTTCGTTGCGTGAAAAATCGGTTTGGCTCTACTTCGGAATTGGGTATTTTTGAAATGGGAAATACAGGACTGCGCGAGATTACAAACCCATCGGAAATCTTAATTTCTCACCGTGAAGAACATTTTAGTGGTAGCGCGATAGCCGTCATCATGGAAGGCAATCGTCCCATGCTTATCGAGACACAAGCGTTGGTTAGTTCGGCGGTATATGGTACCCCTCAGCGCGCCTCTACCGGCTACGACACCCGCCGTATGAATATGCTTTTGGCGGTATTGGAAAAACGTTGTCGTTTTAAGTTGGCAGCACAAGATGTCTTCTTAAACCTTGCCGGAGGATTGCGAGTAGAAGATCCCGCCATTAACCTTGCCGTAGTCTCCGCTATTCTATCTTCGGCTACAGATATGGCTATCGACAGCAAAACCTGCTTCGCCGGAGAAATGGGACTCAATGGAGAAATCCGCCCGGTAGCCCGCGTAGAACAACGAATAGCCGAAGCCTCTAAACTGGGATTCAACCGCATTTTCCTGTCAAAATATAACCTCAAAGGATTGTCGTCTAATAAATCAAACATCCATATCTGCCCTATCACGAAAATAGATGAAATTTTTAGTCAATTATTTCAATAAATAATTTATAATCAAAATAAAATACCATGAATATTTATGTAGGAGGCATTCCTTTTGGAATGACACCGGAAAATTTGAAAGAAATATTTTCGCGATATGGTAAAGTCATTCGTGCCGAAATTCCCAAACACCCGTATACCGACCGACAAAAAGGGTTCGCGTTCGTAGAAATGCCCGATGAGAACGAGGCAAAATCGGCTGTTGATGCATTGAATAATAGTGTATTAGAAAATCGCCATCTTAGTGTGAACGAGGCACAAGAAAAAAAACCAAAATTAAACAAGCACCCGTTTAGGGGCGAAAAACCGACAATCCTTCCGGAAGAATAATACCCCGTGAAAAAAAATTTTTTCACGATTAAAAAATTATATCATAATATTAAAAAAAAATTGTATTTTTGCAATTCCATATTTTGATTGTAAGGAGAGATGGGTGAGTGGCTGAAACCAACAGTTTGCTAAACTGTCGTACTGGATAACGGTACCGCGAGTTCGAATCTCGCTCTCTCCGCGAAAAGAGAAAATCACGCCGGTTTCATGATAGTCGACTTAACGAAAGTTGGCAACGGCTAATTTAAAGATTCGTTTGTCATGGATAAAAAGATTAATAGTGTCATACAAACATGGCTCAGCGGTCAATATGACCCGAATACCCAAGCAGAAATAAGACGATTACAGCACGAGAATCCCTCTGCCTTAGAAGACGCTTTTTACAAAAATCTTGAATTTGGTACCGGCGGATTAAGAGGTATCATGGGGGTAGGAACCAATCGCATGAATAAGTATACCGTAGGGGCTGCCACGCAAGGCTTGGCAAACTACCTCTTACAACAATATCCCAATCAAAAAATTAAAGTAGCCATTGCCTTTGATTCGCGAGAACAAAGCGACTTTTTCGCGCAGGTATCGGCAAATATCTTAAGTGCTAACGCGATTCATTGTTTTCTATTTGAAGAAATACGTCCAACCCCTGAATTGTCGTTTGCCGTAAGGGCACTTCGTTGTCAAGCCGGAATTGTCATCACGGCATCACATAACCCCCCTGAATATAACGGGTATAAAGTATATTGGTCTGATGGGGGACAATTAGTGCCGCCTCACGACCATTTGGTTATTCAGGAGGTCAATAAAATTACGCGGGTAGAACAGATCAAATGGGATGCCAATCCAACGCTTATTTCTACTATGGGGGAAGATATTGATAGAGAATATCTTGCCCGCGTACAGTCGCTGGTACAAACTCCCGTGGCACGGGCACAAGCCCAAAACATGAAAATAGTTTATACCCCCTTGCACGGTACGGGTATCACGGTTATCCCGAGAGCCTTGCAAAACATGGGTTTTGAGCAGGTATGCATTGTAAAAGAGCAAGCCCTCCCCGATGGGCGTTTTCCCACCGTAAAATACCCGAACCCGGAGGATACCGAAGCCCTACTTTTATCTTTAAAATTAGCCGACACCTTAGATGCGGATTTAGTACTTGCTACCGACCCTGATGCCGACAGAGTAGGGGTTGCCGCCCGCGATAAAAACGGGAACATGCAACTATTTAATGGTAACGAAATTGCCGCGATGCTTGTCGCCTATCAATTACAAACCTTACAAAAAAAGAAATTGCTATGCCGCGAAACAGACTATGTGGTTAAGACTATCGTAACCACAGACCTTATCAAAGAAATTGCACATACCTACGGGATACCTTGCTATGATGTGCTCACCGGATTCAAATATATAGCCGAAAAAATAGAGACCATAGGAGAAAAAGGACATTTTTTATGTGGGGGCGAAGAAAGTAATGGCTTTCTCACGGGCGATTTTGTCAGGGACAAAGATGCGGTCTCTACTTGTTGCATGATCGCGGAACTCGTCGCCACTTTGAACGCGAACAAAAAGACTTTGTCGTGTTTTTTGGAGGATATTTACCAACAGTTTCATCGCTACAAAGAAGTACAAGTTTCACTCACTCGTCAGGGGAAAAGCGGACAAGAAGATATTGCCAACATGATGCGAACATTCCGTACTACCCCACCTGATGTGTTAGGAGATAGTCCTGTAATACAAATTCGCGATTTTCTTGAAAGCGACCAATTCGACCACGGGCAATTGCTGCCCAAAGCAGATGTTCTTCAATTTTTTACCCAAAAAGGAGACAAAATTACCGTGCGACCTTCCGGAACCGAACCTAAAATCAAATTTTATATCTCAGTTACCGACAGGTCAGATACCCCTACTACCGCGCTAAACGAGAGGATAGAACTGATAAAAAAATTTTTTTTCAAAGACTAATATTTTTATGAAAAAAATGTTGTATTTTTGCCGTTCAAAGTTGTTTATCATTTTTTAACAAAACCAAAGGAAAAATATTGAGAAAGTTCTACCCCTTAAAAAATTTTCACCAAAAAGGGAGTGCTTTATGAAACTCGTTAATGTAAGCGACGACGAACTTATCGCTCGTTATATCAAGGGAGAAGAATCTGCTTTGAAGAGTTTGATTTTGAGACATGAGAAAAAGGTCTTTTCCTATATCTTAATGTCTGTTAAAAATCGAGAATTAGCAGAGGATATCTTTCAGGATACCTTTATCAGGGTTATCAATACTTTGAAATCAGGAACCTATAAGAGCGAAGGAAAGTTTGTATCATGGGTTATGCGTATTGCCAATAACCTGAAGATTGATTATTTCAGGAAACAGCAGCGATTGCCCATGTATGAACCCATAGGCGAGGTAGATGTCTTTGATATGATTGACAGTACAGACCCTTCGGCAGAGCAAAAAATGATCATGGAGCAAATATACGAAGATGTGCAAAACTTAGTACAATATTTGCCCCCCGAACAAAGGGAAGTGCTCGTTATGCGTATCTATCACGACATCAGTTTTAAAGATATTGCCGAAAAAACAGGAGTGAGCATCAACACCGCGTTAGGCAGGATGCGTTATGCCCTTATCAACTTGCGAAAATTAGTAAGCGAACGAAAAGTAATCTTGTGTTAATTTCTGTTTCGTGAACTTACCTACTTACTCTACTCTCTTTTTAGACCGCGATGGCATCATAAACGAGCGCATCATTGGAGGTTATGTACAAACCCCTGAACAATTGCTTGTGCGCCCTGATTTTATTGCCGCGATGAAAATTATGCACCCCTTATTCAAATACGTGATCGTGGTAACAAATCAGCAAGGCATTGGGAAAAAACTAATGTCAGAAAACGACTTGTTCGCGGTGCACCATTATCTGCAACAACAGTTGTTCGTGCATGATATTAAGATTGATGCCATCTACTACTGCCCGCATCTCAGGCAACATGCCTGTGCTTGTCGCAAACCACAGGTTGGCATGATACAACAAGCCTGTCGCGACTTTCCCGATATAGACTTGTCGTTGTCTCTTGTCGTGGGAGATAGCCTCTCGGACATACAACTCGGACAAAAAGCAGGAACAAAAACCGCCTTCGCGGGAGACGATTTGCCTCCCGACTTAAAAAATCAACAACCTGATTATCACGTTAAAACAATGACAGAACTTGCAAAAATACTGATAGCCAAATGATTACGCGTCTCTTATTTCGTTTTGTTCTTTATCCTTTGTCGCATCTCCCTTTATGGCTACTTTACATCAAAGGCTACCTTTTTTATCTTGTCGCGCGCTACATGATGCGTTACCGGTCGAAAGTAATAGACTACAACCTGCATATTGCTTTTCCAAACAAAAGTAAGAGGGAACTAAAAAAAATAAAAAATCGTTACTATATCCATTTGTCAGAAATTGCCGTAGAAATGCTTAAAATGCTAACTATAAATAAAAAAGAACTGAAAGAACGTTATCTTTGCACTTGTCCGGAAAAAGTAAATCGTTATTTTGACGAGAATAGAAGCGTGATACTTGTATCGAGTCATTACAACAATTGGGAATGGATGGTTTTAGCATTAAACTTGATGTTTAAGCATAGTGGAGTGGGGGTAGGTGCCCCGAATAGCAACAAAGATTTCGAGACCATGGTTAACAGGGCACGTACCCGTTATGGTACGAGCGTGGTTTTTGCCGACACGATTCGCGAAGAGTTTGAGCGAAGAGAACAAGAGAAATGCCCTACCGCGTACATGATGCTGAGCGACCAATCACCTCCCCACCCTGACCGCAGTTATCATACCCTGTTTTTCAAACACCCTTCCGGGGTAATCTTTGGCGCCGAACATTACGCGAAAAAATATAATTTCCCCGTGATTTATTACGAGGTTATCAAAGAAAAAAGAGGCTATTATCGTGTACATTTAGACTTAATTACAGATGAGCCTCGGCATACCGCGCACGGTGAGATTACCGAAGCCTATCTTCGCCGGTTGGAAAAGGTAATTAAAGAAAAACCAGAATATTGGTTATGGAGTCACCGCCGATGGAAACACGAGATAAAAATATAGACGGCAAGGCATCATACCCCGTCCGATTTTTTTTATTATATTACGTATTTTGGGGAAATGTTAGGGGTTAATTGAGGAGTGTTCGAGAAGGGAATTTGTCTCAACACCTGAGGCGATATTACCGCTTCTTTCTCACTACGTTCTCAATTATCAGGTTTATTTTCAATAATCTGACAGCTGACAGCAGTATTCTACTTGTAAAATCGCATTTTTCTTCTGCAAATTCCCCGTCAAGCAACATTTCCAAAGCAAACAGTTTTTCGAGATGGTCAGGTGTTTCCGTATTCATCATTTCAAAAACACGAGTAGCATAATCTGCTACAAATTGCGACATCTCAAAAGTTGTGAGCGTTCGTCCTTTGACCAAATTCAGCAATTCTTCCCGCGTTTGTTTGGACGACATTTCGGCTGTTTCTATTTCTTTTTGAAGCAGTTTGAGCAGAAAATAGTCGGGAAATTTTTCAATTTCTTTTTCTATATCTTTCAATTTATTGGCTTTGGTGAAACCGCTAAACATAAATTTCAGATAGGCAAAAGCCCCGCAATCTTTATATTTTGTCGCGAACAGCGCGATTTCCTTTTGTATCTCTTTTTTCTTTGATAAAGCGGAAATTGCAAGAAATATGTCAATGAAATCTTCTGCTAATTCTTTACCATTGTTCTCGAAGGATGGAAAAAGAGAATTAGGCACATTGTCATTTGCAACAGTATCAATATTTTCCAAATCATTCAACAATTGGTAGTAATAGCCATCCGTTTTTTCGTCGTCGTACATATCTTCGCTGTCGGCAATTATATCGGTTAACGCCCGCATTTTAACTATCAGTTCATTGTCTTCGTCGAATTTTCCTTTTTTGCTACGATTTATCCAATCTAAAAACGATTCATAAACGGTCTGATTAAATTCTTTGTCGTCCATGTCGTCGATTTTTTTGTACCAGCGCCAATAAATTTCATCTTCGTCATCTTCAAACTCGTCTTCATCCAAATAATTTTCGTTCATACGATCGTCGTCGGTATTTATATAAACCTCGTAATGTCCTTTTCCGGCACTTCGTTCAAGTTGATTGACAATTTTATTTTGCAAAGCGGGCGTTTCGTAGCCGTTGTTGACATAGACCGGTTCTCCGTTTTCATTACCGCAATGAATTTCAATCAGAGGAATGTCGTCGGTATCTTCTTCGAGAAAATACTGTGTAACGGACGTAAAATCGCGATGTGGCTTAAAACCGTATTCTTCGGCAAATTCTATGGATGCAAAAATAATATTATGCGCCAAATCGTATGAAATTTCTTCGACTTTGTAGTTTGAAGTTATCTGTTTTTCATATTCGTCAAGCGTTTCCTGTGGCTCGTTGAAAAAATACATTGTATCTTTCACGCCCAAACAGTCCTTATCCACCAAATAGGAACAAAACGTGAAATTGCCGTTACTGTGTTGACGGACGATAAGAATGCTGGCAATGCCATCCTCCTCCCAACCTTTATTGACAACACATTTAACAATCGGCAGGGCGCGCGATTTTTGCCGGATATAGTTTTCGGGCGACAAAAGCACCTGTTTTTGGGGGTTCTTTTTGTTTTTTGACATAATATACGATTGTAACAAGTCCTTGCGGACGGTTAATAATTTTGCAAAGATAACCTTTTCTGCTCAAAAAACAAAAAATCGTATCCTGTTCGTAAGATTTTTTTACCGTTTTTTTTCGTACATTTGCATCTTTAAAAAAGAATAACCAAATCTTGAACCAGAGATGATGAAACCCAGAGTACGTTTTGCACCAAGTCCCACTGGACCATTGCATATTGGCGGTGTTCGTACCGCTTTATTTAATTATCTTTTTGCCAAGCAGCATGGCGGTACGTTTCTTTTGCGAATAGAAGATACTGACCAACATCGCTTTGTAGCAGGAGCGGAAGACTATATTATAGAGTCGTTCCAATGGTTGGGCATAGCATTTGACGAAGGCGTGCACATCGGGGGCAAACATGCCCCGTACCGGCAGTCGGAAAGGAAAAACATTTATCGGCAATATGCTGACCAATTGCTATCTTCGGGCTGGGCTTATCTTGCTTTTGATGACCCGGAGGCGTTGGAGGCGAAACGAAAAGAATACGAAGTTCAAAAGAAGACTTTTCAATACGATGTCTTTACCCGTTTGGACATGGAAAATTCGCTTTCGCTACCACCCGAAGAAGTACAACGGCGACTGTCGGCAGGGCACCCTTATGTGGTTCGGTTCAAGTTTCCCAAGGACCGGGATATAGAACTTGATGACCTTATTCGCGGAAAAGTAGTCGTGAATACCGGTACGTTAGACGACAAGGTATTGTTCAAATCGGACGGGATGCCTACTTATCATCTTGCGAATATTGTTGATGACCATCTTATGGAAATCACGCACGTGATACGGGGGGAAGAGTGGTTGCCTTCGGCACCTTTGCATGTAATGCTTTACGAGGCTTTGGGCTGGCAACCTCCCCAATTCGCGCATCTACCCCTGATATTAAAACCTGACGGGAATGGCAAATTGAGCAAACGCGATGGCGACAGACTTGGCTTTCCCGTTTTTCCACTACAATGGAAAAATCCGGATACCGGCGAAATTTCTACCGGGTATCGCGAAAAAGGATATTTGCCGGATGCCGTCATCAACATGCTGGCTTTATTGGGCTGGAACCCCGGTACAGAACAGGAATTGTTCTCATTAGATGAATTAGTGAATATCTTTTCCCTCGAAAAAATAAGTAAATCCGGCTCTAAATTTAATCCGGAGAAAGCAAAATGGTTTAATCATCAATATATTATAAAAACAGAAGACCATATCTTATCTAAATTTTTTGGCGAGATGTTACAAAAAAACGGGGTAACCGCTCCCGAAGACAAACTTATACGCGCAGTTGCTTTGGTTAAAGAAAGGGTAAACTTATTGGGAGAATTTCAAGAACAGGCAGGTTTTCTATTTATTGCCCCGAGACAATACGATGAGCAAGTCATCAAAAAACGGTGGGACGAGCAAATGCCGAGCCGGTTGGAACAAATGATTGCCCTGCTAAAAACGGTCGTTCCTTTTGATAAAACGGTCGCGCACGACAAGGTGATGTCTTGGATACACGACCACGCGTGGCATACCGGTAACGTGATGAATTGTCTGCGGTTGGCGTTGGTAGGGGCGGCAAAAGGTCCCGATATTTTCGAGATTATAGACTTTTTGGGCATGAAAGAAGTAGAACAAAGGGTGCTTGCCGCGAACAAACGCGTTGGAAATGGATTCCCCGCTTGATATTTATTTTGTCCGTCACGAGGATATCGATAAAGAAGCGTGGGATCGCCGGATACACGAATCGACATGCCCTACTTTATTTGCCGAACACGACATGCTTTCGCACGTGTCGCCAAGGTGGAACGCGATCGTTATGGGCAATTATGATGCCGTGATGCCGTTATGTGCCCGCGAAAAATGGGGAATAAACTATATATACCCGCCGTTTTTTTGGGTACCATTAGGAATTTTTGCGGCTTTCCCTGTCTCGCCCGATTTACTTACCCGTTTTTTGCAAAAAATACCCGCGAAATATAAGATTGTAGACCTGACTTTCCATGAAGAGAACCCTGTCCCGGGTTCGTTTCCGGCTACGATACATACCTCTTGCTACTACCGGTTGAACTTAAATCTTCCTTATATCGAGATGATGCAACATTTTTCGAAAAATACCCGACGCGACATTAAAGAAGCACAAAAAACAGGATTACAAATAGATACGAATATTCCCGTGCAAGAAGTCATCGCTTTTTTTCGAGCGAGTAAAGGCAATCAACGAGTTGTGCGTTATCGCGAACCCGACTATCAACAGTTGGAAAGGTTAAGTGAGGTCATGTTGAAAAGAGATGTCCTTGATGTGATAGGGGTGTGCGACGAGAAGGGGCGGCGACTTGCCGGAGCGTTTTTCGTGCGCGACCGGAACCGTTTTTTATTTTGGTTTTCGGGACGAGAACCTAAATTTCTGAAACAAAAAACGATGTTCTTTCTTATAGATTACTATATCCGTCAGCATGAAAACTCGTCTGCCTATCTTGACTTCAATGGCTCTAACGATGCCAACGTGGCTCGTTTTTACAAGAGTTTTGGGGCAACGTCTTATCAGTATACTACCCTGCAATGGCAACGATTTGGATTGCTTTCTCCCCTCGTAAATCTATATCAATATTTAAAAAAAATGAAATAAAATG
The DNA here is from genome assembly GCA_031272025.1 of Bacteroidales bacterium. GTDB lineage: Bacteria > Bacteroidota > Bacteroidia > Bacteroidales > WCHB1-69 > JAGVVH01. The sequence goes on along the minus strand of JAISUP010000051.1, from coordinate 6,589 downwards.
GAGTGGTCAATCATATCAGAACAGGACGAGTTTTATATCCAACGTTGTTTGTCTTTGGCACGGGCGGGTTTTGGATTTGTTTCGCCCAACCCGATGGTAGGGGCTGTTTTAGTAGAAAACGGGAAAGTGATTGGAGAAGGCTGGCACCGGAAATATGGCGAGGCTCACGCGGAGGTAAATGCTATATCTGCGGTAACGGAAATTACACGACTGCCTTTCTCTACACTCTACGTTAATTTAGAACCTTGTGCTCATTTTGGAAAAACGCCCCCTTGTGCCGATCTTATCATTGCTTCGCGAATAAAACGGGTTGTTGTGGGCTGCACCGACTCGCACGATAAAGTGTCGGGCAAAGGAATAAACTCTTTGCGCGAAAAGGGAATAGAAGTCGTTACCCCCGTGTTAGAAAATGCTTGTAAAGACTTCAATCGCCGTTTTTTTACTTATCACGAGCAAAAACGACCTTATATTATTCTTAAATGGGCACAAACTCCTGATGGATTTATGGGACTGCCTTTTATGCAAAGTAGCCGGTCAGGGGGATACAAAATCACCAACCTTGATATAGATACGCTTTCGCACAAATGGCGGTCGGAGGAGGATGCCATATTGATAGGCTATCGTACCTATATTCACGACCACCCTCTACTGACCACCCGTCTTTTCCCCGGGAAAAGTCCTCGCCGGTTCGTGATAAAATATCCAACAACGGGAAATAAGAGTCGCGAAGATACTCAACTCACGGCGGAGGGTTACACTATTTTGCCCGAAAATCTGACCGAAGCCCTCGCGATATTGCACGAACAAAAAGTAACTTCACTTATCGTGGAAGGCGGTGCCGCTACTTTACGACATTTTCTGGAAAATAATCTATGGGACGAAGCCCGAATATTAGTGGGCGCTCACCCTTTGGGGCATGGCATACCTGCTCCCGCGATACCCGCCGCCCCATCAAAAGAAATGAAAATCTCAAATAACCAACTTTATTATGTTCGCCGACACGTATAAAACCATTGCGGCCCCTTCGTGTGGGTGCTATTCCGAAAAAGGAAGTAAATTTATAGCCCATGCTTTTCCCGTGAGTGAAGAGAACAGCGTGAAAATGATTCTTGCCGACCTCAAAAAACAATATCACGATGCTCGACATCATTGTTATGCCTATATCTTGGGTTACACGAAAAGTGCCACACGGCTCAACGATGATGGCGAACCTTCGGGAACAGCGGCACGCCCCATTTACGGACAACTGCTCTCGCGAGACCTGACCAATATTCTCGTGGTGGTTTCTCGATATTTTGGCGGCACAAAATTAGGTATCCCCGGACTGATTCACGCCTATAAAACGGCTACCGAAGATGCGCTCGACAAAAGCATGATGATTGAAAAATACATCATGGAACGATACCGCGTAACTTTTAATTATGCCGAAATGAACCGCGTGATGCAAATTCTTAAAAATGAAAACGTGAAAATAGAACAGCAACAAGCCGATAACCAATGCTCGATTATATTCTCGGTGCGAATGAAAAGCGCCGACTCTATAATATCGCTTTTGAAAAAAATTAAAAACTGTAAAATTGATAACCCGTGAAAAAGTCGTGCAGATTAGCGCGACCGTTGTCCCTATCTCAAAAAATAAGAACTCATACCATTGATTTTCATTAACTTTTGAACGCTTATGCGGACCTGTACCAAAATCAACCCTAAAATGATTAAGATAATACCTGCGATTTTAAGCCCGGTCAATTGCTCGCCCAATAAAATATAAGACGTTATCGCGGTAAAAATAGGGATAAGATTCGTAAAAATATTGGAACGGGTTATGCCGATTTGTTTGACACTGAATGAATAAAATATAAAAGCCAAAGAAGACGAGAATACCGAAAGTATCAAAAGGCACACCCAAAAAGTCATTGTTGGCGACAGACTTGACAGCAATACGACATCTGCAACCGGCATAATTTGCAATTTCTCCCCCGAGAACAAACACAACGGCACAAAATATAAAACGCCTATCGTGTTTTGTGAGGCAATTAATAAAACCGGATGCATTTTTGACGCTAATTTGTTGAGTATAAATCCATAAACAACCGCAGAAAGCACCGCGAGCAGCAAAAGCAACAATCCTATCCCATCTGTTTCAAAACTCATATTCGGGCTAATCAACATGGAAACAACGCCTATAAAAGAAATAATAATTCCTAAAACATTTATTTTAAGTAATTTAGTGTGGAAAATTACCCGTGAGGACAAAGCCGTGAAAATAGGAATCGTAGAAATTATCAACGAGGTAATGACAGGACTAACTCTTTGCAATCCATACGTTTCTCCTATAAAATAGACAAACGGTTCAAAAAATGTCAACAAGAGCAAAGGCTTAAAGTTTTTGAGCGCGAAAGTTTCCTTTCTGTAAAACAGCAGGACAACCAGCCACAACATGCCGGCAGAAATAACTAACCGTGTGGTTATCAATAAAATTGGGGTTATAGAATGCAGGCAAATAGACGTGAACACATAAGACGTTCCCCAAAAGAGCATGGATAGTATGCTCAAAACGTAGGTCAGGAATAGCGTTTTTTTTGGGTTCATCTAAAAAAGACAAGGGCAATTAGATCGGTTTCCACGAAGTTTGTACTCTTGCCAACTCGCCTCCCTCTTTCGCGTAGATAGAACTAATAAACGAAAACGGGCTTTCTTCTTGAAATTGTACCGCGTACATGTCTCCGGCTTTGGCTTGTCGTGTAAAGTTGATATTAAAATCTTTCAGTTCGTGCGTTTTTAAGAAGTTCATATCGAAGGCATCTATGGCGAACTGTAAATATTTGCTATTGTTAACGTGTTGGTTTACATCTAAATCGGAGAATAGTACGGGTTTGTATTCAGGGTTTGTTTCGGATAGGGTAATGGTTTTGATTTTCGGGGCACGTTTTTCTATCGCGTGCCGGGTGTTGTTCACGTAAAGATGCGTGGGTAAGTCTTCGGCTTTTTGAGGTCGCCCTGTCTTAAAGTCAAGGATTACCCACGCCGAAGTAGAGCGAATAATCACGTTGCCTTGCTCGTCCACCATCTCGTGGTCTCGGTAATGCAGAAGCAAATCGGCAGGTTTTCCCCATGTGCGCAATCGCACGACTTCGTTCCACCTCGGCATCCGGTCTATTTGTACATGTAGCCGTATTAACGCCCAAAATCTATTGGCTTTCGCGAGAAATTCCCACCCGATATGATGATATTCCACATGCGCCCACGCCACCTCTTGCATCATCAATAGCAAATAATGAGGCGCTAACTTCCGGTTGTAATCTACATAATACGAGAAGACGGGAAATTCTTGTTCAAAGATATTGTGATTATCCATTTATTGAAACTTTTGCAAAGCGGCATTTGCCGTTTCAATATCAACTTTGGTTTTTTCTATGGCTTTATTTTTTTCTCCAATGTTGCGGTTTAAGTCGTCCATGGTTTTTTCGACTTTGGTTTTTTGCCCTTGCATTTTTTTCAGTTCCTTCTCGTGTTTGGCTAATTGTTTGTTGAGGTCGGCAATGTTGCTTTGCAAACAATAGGCTCTGACGTAGGGAACCATTTCGGCAAGAAACGCGTGGATATTGGCAACAAGGGTAGTTTCTGTCGCGGGGAGCGGGTTGAGATTCCCCTTAGTAACAACTAACGTGAGCAAAGCCTTCTTCTCTTTCTTTTTCCCGCCGGGCGCAACCTTCATGTAGATATCTAAATTCTCGTTGCCAAATTTGGGAAATATCTGCATCCCGTACTCTTTGTAACCATCAATTTTCTTGGTTACTTTCAAATGCCCTTCTTTTTCAAAACGTTGAACAAAGGCAGCCTCCAAATCTGCTACGGTACAATCTTCTACTAAAAGAATAAACCCCGGCAAATCGTGTTTCTCGATCGTAGCGTTGGCTTGTTGCGACTTTTGCGCGTAAGCAATCATGCCCGTCAATAGGACAATACTAAGTACTAACAATCCTTTTTTCATAACCTTTTTAAATTTAAAAATTAAACAAAAATACTTTATGGGTTGCAAAAATACAAAAAAAGTTTATGCGAAAAACAAAAAAAATCATTTATTCGTAACATTTTTGCTAAATTTTCAGTATCTATATTCCAATATGTTGAAAAATAATAACTTAATTCTTTCAAAGCACATAAGGCTCTTCGCTCTCCATACTGATTTTGCAGCATTTCCACGCATTCGAGATAAAAAGAGACATATCGTTGCCGGTATTTTTCACGCGTATTACTATTATGTGTCTCTCCTTTTTTGATTTGTTCGGCAAGAAACGGGTTTTGCAATAATCCCCTGCCTATCATCCATTCCTGTTGTAGGGGAAATCGTACTGAGAGTGCCTGAAATTGTTGTGGAGTACAAATGTCTCCATTATAAATCAGGGGGTGCACGGATACCGTTTGCAAATACTCAAATTCCTCTATATCAATATCTCCATCGTAGCGTTGGATTCCTGTTCTGGGGTGTACGATCACGAAATTTATGGGGTATGAATTTAAGCGATTCAATAATTCGCGTGCTTCGGTGGGTTGTTGCCAACCAAGACGGATTTTAACGGACAAATTGACCGGTAATTGTGCCCGCGTAAATGCTTGGAGTGTATTTTCTATCAGGTCAGGATAGGGCAATAATCCGCAACCGCGCTTCTTTTTGGCAATTTGAGGCATAGGGCATCCCAAATTCCAATTCACGGTGTTATAGCCCATGTCTAATAGTGCTCGTGCCGTATCTACAAAATGGTCGGGATTTTGCCCCATGAGTTGCGGCACGACCGGAAGCACGGGGTTATTTTCAGGAAACAGGTCTTCCCATTTTTTAACATTTAGATGAGAGGCGGGCTGCACGGGGATAAAGGGGGCTATGACGGCATCAATACCTGCCGCGTGCTTGACTAACAGATTCCTGAACCCGTGATAGGTAATCCCGTGCAATGGGGCTAACCAAATTTTCATGCTTTAAGGATTGATTTTACCCGCGACCACGGTCGTGAAACGTTCCGGGAGAAGATAACTTCGCGCCAAGGTACGCACCCTTTCTGGCGTGATTTGGCTGATAGACTCCAACCGGCGCCCATACTCTTGCTCGTCTACTCCCACAGAAAACCAAAAGGCATACATTTTCATGTAGTTAATAGTCCCATCAACTTGTCGTGCCCACGAACCGATCATATAATTTTTCACGGTATCCAACTCTTCTTCGGGCACCAATTCGGTTTGCAGTCGCGACAGTTCTTTCCTGCATTGCAGCAGAGCATCCTCGGTTTTATCGGCGTTGACTTCTGTTTTAATATAAAAAATAGAGGCATCCCCGATGTCGTGATGCGAACAATGTACCCCGTAGGTATAACCGTGGGTTTCGCGTAAATTTTGCATCAAACGAGAGCCAAAATAGCCGCCTAACAAGGTCGTGAGTACCGAAAAATCCCGCCGGTCGGGGTGTAGGTAGGGCAATCCTTTTCGACAAAGAATCAATGAAGATTGCACGCGGTCGGGCATCTCGGTTTGCACGACTTGCCCCTCCGGAGACCGGGTTGCCCATAGTCGCGGGCAAGATAGCCCATCAACGGAAGGCAAATTACCAAAAACCCGCTCTATGGCATCATGAATATCCTCGTCTATATGTCCGGCAACAAAAATCTTTATGTGGTTGGCTGCAAATACCTTCGAGTGGCAGGTCTCCATATCTTGTACCGAAAGGGCACGAAGGTCAGACTCCTCCAAACGTCTTGCCGCGAGAAGATCGGGATGCAATAATGCTGCATACATGTTCTGCTTTGCTATATAAGTGCTTTTCAGGTCATTGTATTGCAAATTCTGTATTTCGCGCTGACGGTAAAGTACCAAACTCTCTTCTCTAAACTTCGGGGTACTCAAAAAGCGAGTCACGAACTCTAAGACTGTCCCCACGTTTTGTTTAGGAATAATAAATTGAATATCAACATAATCATGCCCTATACTAACTTTATAAACCGTGCCGTGATAATCTAAAAAATCTTCCGTTTCGGCAGAGGTGTGTCCCGGGGCACTCTCGTTCAATAAAGAAAAGGTTGCCGAAGTTATGCCTTTGCGGGTTTCGTACAACGTACCCCCATCAACGCGTAACAAAAAATGAATCAACTCTAAACGGGAATTAAAAAAAGAATAACAAGGGATATGGTTGCTTAGCCGTCTCAAATGAGGCGTTTCCAAAACAAAAGGAGAGGACGGCTGCCGATCGGGGGGAGTTTTTCTATTTAAAAGATGCATAATAATACCTAAATTTCTAAAAAAATTAACAACTTCTTTTTTAAAACAGCGACAATTCAACCCCGCCTTCTTTCTTTAATCGCCAGCCATCTGTTCCAACGCGCTCGCCAACAGATTCAAGGACAGTTAAAACTGTCTGGTTTTCGGGTGTGGAACCGTTTTTGAGCAGCGGCAGGATTTCCAAAATTATTTCGTCGAAAGTGGCAATCTTATTTTCACGCTCTTTGCGGCGCAGATAACTCAACAGATAGTATTTTATCCGCAGACGTACATCAATTTGCGTGGTAAACTTCGTGTCTTTCCGTATGGTAAAAATCTCTGC
>JAISUP010000018.1 GCA_031272025.1 Bacteroidales bacterium | reverse complement strand
ATTTACGACCGCTGGGGTAAGCGGGTCTTCCACTCCGACAGTCCCGACTACAAATGGGACGGCAAAGTAGGGGGCTCCGTGGCGAAAGGCTCGTACCGCTATCGACTACTGATACCGCTCGATGACCAAGGCGCACCGCCATGCCAATTCCATGGCTCACTTATCGTGCTTTAGATGATGTTTAAATATTTGAGAATTGGAAAAATAGTCATACCTTGCACCCGAATATTAAACATATTATATATGCAAAAATAGAAAGTTAAAATATTAAAATATAAATAATTAACGGGATTTAGCCCTTATTCTCGTTTCATACGAAGTCTGGTAAATTTCAATTGAAGCATTCGAGAATAATGTGCGAAGGTTCACGCTCAAAAGGCGTGGACTGTCGTACTTATTTGAATGCAAAGGTTTACCAGAGCCTGTATGAAACAAATAAGTAAACGATAGCGCCGCGCTTTCTTTTTTTGTTTAAGAGTTGAATCCAAAAAACTCTTAAATAATGAACGATAAATTTATTACAAATCCGGTTTCCAAAGAAAGAAATCTGTCAATCGACATTCTAAAACTGTTTTTATCATTTGCCGTTGTAGGCTTGCACGGCAATATCTTTCAGGATTTTTCCCCGTTTTTATCCTATTTGTTTGTTAACGGATTGGCACGAATAGCAGTCCCTGTTTTCCTGATAATCAGCGGCTTTTATTTCTTTGAAATAAAATCGCGAAAGCAATTTCTCAATTGGATAAAACGGCTTATGATTCTTTATTTGTTGTGGATGTTGATTTATGGCGTATTTTGGATTGAACCGAAGCGTGGTGTAATCATCCGATTAATAATCGGATACTTTCATTTATGGTTTCTGATTGGTGCAGTAGAAGCATTTATTTTGCTATGGTTTCTGCGAAATATCAAAACACGGAATTTGTTAATAATAACAATTTTATGCGCGTTATCAGGTCTATTGCTGCAATATAACCACAGATACCATTTCACGGAAATTTTTAATCTGCTGTATAATTTTGTGAGTAATGCATCATATAGAAACGGATTGTTTTTTTGTTTTCCATTTATTGTAATTGGCTATTTAATAAATAAATACAAGATAATAGATAAATGGAAGAATATTAAAATTGCATTCATATCAAGCCTTATTTTATTGACTGTTGAATCGTGCCTTAATTATAAATATTCCGGATTTTTTTTTGATATACTATTCAGTTTATATTTGATTTGTCCTTTGCTATTTATATGTGTTTCAAGTATAAAATGTTATTCAAAAAATAAATCACTTTCATATTATTCCACAGGAATTTATTTGGTTCATTTTTTTGTTCAAAGAATATTGTCCTCAAATCATATAACGAAGTATATTGCTTTAAGCGAAACGCCAAAAGTTGTGCTGACTATTCTTTTGTCCGCCCTCATAACTTATTTCCTGATAATTGCGCGTAAGAAATTTAAGTATATTTTATAGATACGAATAGATTTTAATCTGCGGGACAATTAAATTCAGAAAATGAATAGCACCTCAAAAAAATTATTAACCACAGCATCAATCTGAGTGTTGACAAGGCGATGGACATTGCCAAAAAGGTAACAACTGTAAAAGTCAAACCGCATGAAAGCAGGAAAACGCTCTTCAAAACAATGCTTCTTACCCCAAAGCACAAGTCCATCGCCCAACTCTTTGACCAAAATTTTTGGGTTAAATCTGCGGGGGTTTCGCGTTGACGAAGTCAGGAGATAGACATTTACGACCGCTGGGGCAAGCGGGTCTTGCACTCCGACAGTCCCGACTACAAATGGGACGGCAAAGTAGGGGGCTCCGTGGCGAAAGGCTCGTACCGCTATCGCCTACTGATACCGCTCGATGACCAAGGTGCGCCGCCATGCCAATTCCATGGCTCACTTATCGTGCTTTAGATGATGTTTGCTCATAACTATCGCGGCACAAGCACTCCAAAAAGGTAAGGCAAGTTTGTCGGTATCTAAAAAGTTATTAAGAAATCCATGAATAAAATAGCCAAAGAGCGCGAGGGTTACGCCCAAAGCCAAGAGACGTGTTTCTGTTGTTGTTCCTTTAATGTATGCCATGATACCATAATAGAGTATCAGGGCATAAAGGATTAGCACTGTCAGGAAGCCAATCGTGCCTGTTTCTGCCCACGGTCCGATGTATTCGCTGTGGGCATTACCGCCATCACCAAAATTGGTGGTAATGATGGTTTTATACTTATTTTTTTGAAATGGGGCGTACACGAATTGATAAGTACCGGCACCCCAGCCCACGACCGGTCTATCTTCTATCATTCCCTTGGCAGCAACCCACCGGTTGATGCGCTCCACATTAGAGGCATCGGTGCTGATGTTTGACATGGACTGTATTTGTTCGGAAAGATTGCCGGAGACATCTTGCGTGTTTTTTCCCATTTTATACAAAATGTCGTCGGCATAGAGATAAAAGAAGACCCCTAATATAACCGCCGCCGCCGCGCACCACGAAAATTTAATTCGTAATTTAAGCAACACCCACAGCCCGATCATTCCTACCAAACTTAGCCACGAAGCCCGGCTGTAACCCAAATACAACCCGGCGAGAAAGAGAAAAGACAAAGTAAGATATAGCCCTCGTTGCCATTTTTTCAAACGAGGACGACACGATAGGGTCAGGGTAATGGGTAGCATAAAAGCCAAGGCTGCCCCGTAAGCCGTGTGGTCGTTATAAAAAGGAGACATAACCCAATGCCCGCTCTCTTCCGAAAACCCGTGCATGGCGTGTTGTATCGTGGTTAGACAAACAACTACTCCTATCCCTATCGCGTGGCACGTGAAAAAAGTAACTATCCCCTTGTCGTTATCTTGAAACCCTTGAATAAACAGAAAATAACAAGGCAAAACAAACCACAATCGAGACAGGATAAATTTAATGGATACCCACGGCAGTTCGCTCGTGAAAGTAGTTACTACAAGCCATGCAAAATAAACAAAAATGGCAACCGTTACCGGGTGTTTGAGCACTTTGATATTTAGCGGCATGTCGTATAAAAGTCGGGCAACAAACAGCAGACTCAGAAGAATCATGAGTGGTTCGGATGGGATAGATAGCGTGAGTTGGTTGTCGCCTTTTAGTACCGAAAGCGGGGTAAGCAATGCCAGCAAATACATGAGCCAATCGAATTTAAAGACAAGCAGGTAAAGCACGACCGGTAGCGCGACAAGGTATGGAATATCAAAGATTTCATACCTTATCGCGACAAGGTTGGCGATTAAGAACACCGCACCGGATAGCAGCAACAAGAAGCGTGTTTTTCGCTCGCTCATACCGTTATTCTTTTCCGGCACGACTATTGTCGGCTTGTGGCATTCGTACCTGTTTCAATTTTTCGACAAAAAGCAGGAACATCACGGCAAAGATAAGCATTCCTGACGTGCTCGCGAGCGTGATGGTCATTTTTTTTGGGTAGAATTTCCGGTCGGCGGCTACTGCCCGTTCCACGACAAACTTCGTGGGGATACGTGATTCCATGTCTGTGCGGGCATCAATCATTTTAGATTTACAAAGAGATTGATATTCGCGGAAGTAGTATTGCAAATCTCGCAATGCCTCCGTAGAGGGACCATATTTGGCGAATTTGTTCATTTCTTTTTCGAGACGTTGCATGGCGAGCGTGTTTCCTTGCGCCACGGCAATGCTATATTGTTGCATCAAACGGTCGCTTTGCCGTTCGTAATCGCCCACGCCATATTGCATAACTTTCGCGAGCGAATCGTCCACGTTTTTCACCTCCCTGTTCACGAGTTCTAATTGATGACAAAGGATTTGGTACGCGGCGGCAGCACGCTCATGCTCTATCCTGTTTTTTACCGTGTCTAAAAGATCTAAAATTCTGTTGGCAATTTTCGCAGCAACCTCCGGATCCCAGTCGCTCACCGTGATAGAAATAGCCCCATACTCGGTACGTTTAACGGTAATATTATTTTTTAGGGCTTTATACAATTTGCTTTGACGGTATGGCTCATCGGGACCGTAACCGTAATAAGTCGCGAGATTAAATTCTTGCGCTAAGGCATCAAGTATCTCGCGCGAACGCAAAATTTGCATCATCTGCTCGGTCTCCTCCTCCACGGCATAAGCCTTAATGTCCATGCGCTCGTTGGTATTATTCGTGTTGAGCAAAATCTTAGACAAAGCGTTGGTGCGCGGCGCGTATATAATCGCAGTTGACTTAAACTTGGGAGGAATAAACAACGTTACCACAAACGTGAGTACCGCCGTTACCACCCCAATAATAAGTAAAAACTTCTTCCACTTCCAGACTTGTCGCATCAAACTGAAAGATTGATATACATTGTCTTCCATTAAAATAAAAATTATGAAATCAAAAAGGTAAATAAATGAAAAGTGCAAAGATACAAAAAAAATCTCAGATTCTATGGATATTTTTCAATGCTGTAACCGTTAATTTTTTTTATGCAATACCCCAAATAAAGCATTGTCTGAAAATAACATATTCATTTTATTGTGAAGAGGCTGTCTCAAAAGATAAAAAAAAGTGTCATTCCTGCGAAAACAGGAATTTCCTGCAAATTGTTAATGACTAATATAGAAGTATTTGGCATTAACGGTTGTAGTGGGAGGATGGCGGATCAAGTCCGCGATGACGAGGCAATTTTTAAAGATGCCCTCACGCGTTATTTTTGTGTGAACAACTAACAGTTATCGCGTTTGTCGAGTATTTCCATTACTTCGTCTTCGGTTAGATTGACGATTTTGGCTATCTGACCAATGGATAGACCATTTTGTTTGCAGTTCATGATGATTTCTGCTCTACCTTCTGCTCTACCTTCTGCTCTACCTTCTGCTCTACCTTCTGCTCTACCTTTAGCCTCTCCACGCACTTCTGCATCGTAAATTTTTGTTTTTTCAACATATACGGCATCCCAAAATGTTTCGTATGCATAGAGTTCGGC
>JAISUP010000102.1 GCA_031272025.1 Bacteroidales bacterium | reverse complement strand
TCAATCCAAATGATTATTTTTGTGTTTTAATTTATAAAATTCCAAGCGATGAAAAAGATTTTTATTTTATTGATGACGATTGCGCTTGGCGCAAATGTTTATGCACAAGGCGGCTTCGGTTGCGGGCGAGTTTGAGGCGGGGATACATCATCGAGAGCCAGTCGCTGTGGAAGCGTCCGGCTGAGCGTTCGTTCTTTTTGAACTCGTCTTCGGCTATCATAGTGGTTAGTGGTTAGTTTACTATTCACTAACCACTTCTTTAACCACTTCTTTCAACGGGCATTTGTCAGTGTTTTTATAAGGGCAACCAGCATTTTCTCCACTTCCTGCAACAGGTTTATTGCTTCCAAAATATCCGTACGGGCAAGGTAATTCACCTTCTCGCACAGTAGCAGTTGTGTTTCCAACTCTGCTTTGCTGCCCCTTGCTACCGAGAGAAATTGAATAAACTCCTTCGTTGAGTTTCGCGCTTGTCCCTCCGCTATGTTGCTCGGTATGGACACTGCCGCTCGTCGCATTTGGCTCGACAGGGCAAACAGTTCCTCCTTCGGCAATTTTTTCACTATTTGATAAATCAGGGCAGTTGCTTCCATCGCTTTCTGCCATACAATCAGTTCTTGATAATTCTTTACAGCCATATTTTTTCAGTATTTTTATTCGTTTGTGTGTAATTGAAAATTTTATGCTATCTTTGCGTTTTTGAAAATCGATAACGAACATCATGGGCATAAAAAAGACATTTTTAGGACACAGAAACGAGTGTCTCGTATTTATTTTTTTGAATTTCTGTTTTTTCGGGGTACGAGCACAATATAACGACAGTACGATTAACGGGTACATTGAGCGTTACAAGCATTTGGCTATTCATAAAATGCAAGAGTACAAAATTCCGGCGAGTATCACGTTGGCTCAAGGCATTTTCGAGAGTGGATGTGGCACGAGTCGGCTCGCGAAAGAAGGCAATAATCATTTTGGCATTAAGTGCCACGCGGGTTGGGCGGGCGATTCTATGCTCGTGGACGACGACGCGAAAGGCGAGTGCTTTAGAAAATACGAAAAAGCAGAAGATTCTTTTAACGACCATTCTCTTTTCCTGACCACAAGATCGCGCTACCAAAAATTATTTCAGTTAGATATTACCGACTATAAGTCGTGGGCAAGGGAATTGAAGGCAGCAGGTTATGCCACGAATCCAAAGTATGCCGACCGTCTTATCGCGCTCATCGAAAAATACAATATTGCCCGTTACGACACGTTGGCGATGAACGGGGAACTGCTTGTCGAAACATCTTCGCGACACAACCTGCAAGACCGGCTGAATGCCGACCTTAAAATGATACATGAAATGGAAACCTGCTATTTCTCGGAAAAAGAAGTCGAGTTTAAACAAGTGCATTTTCCATTTTCGGAAAGAGAGGTCTTCGAGAACAACCGTACCTATCTTGTCATTGCCCGCGAAGGAGATACATACAAACAAATAGCCAAAGACGTGCAAGACATCGAGAAACATTTGCGAAAATTTAATGATGCCGGGAAAAACGACGAACCCAAAACCGGAGAAATCGTATACATAGAGAAAAAATCGCGTACCAATCCCGTGGGCAAATACAAAGTACAAAATGGCGACAACTTGCGCTGTATCGCCCAACGCTGTGCCGTGCGACTATCTTCACTCTTGCGATACAATTCGCTCAATAACAGTTCTGTCGTTCGACAAGGAGATGAATTGAAATTAAAATAAAAAAGATTAATTTAATATTTAAAAATGAATAAAATAAAAAAGATTATCCTGTTTAGTTGTTTTGCAGGCATTTTTGGATGGACAACAGCACAACCCATAGTCGAACTCCATTCATGGTTAGAAAAAGGCAGAAAAGGGAAAATTGAAAAACAGGATTTCGCGAAAATACCGCTTTCTAAGGTAGAAGCAGATTCGGCGAAAAAAATAGTGTATCGCTTTTTTCAAGAAAGAGAACGGTTGGCTCTTCAACACGAATGGGTAACCAAATGTATGCGTGTGGACACCTTTTTAATGCCTTTCGACTATAAGGTTTATGGAAATAAACCCGAAAACGGGAGATCGTTATACATATCCATGCACGGGGGGGGAGGAACGACTTCCGACATTAACGATGGGCAGTGGCTCAATCAGTTGCGATTATATAAGCCCGAAGAGGGGGTTTATTTGGCACCGCGTGCTGCCGTGGACGCGTGGAATATGTGGCATTTACCTCACGTGAGTGCCTTTTTTGACCGCATCATACGGGCGGCGGTGCAAGTCATGGACGTGAATCCGGATAAAGTTTATGTTTTGGGTTACTCTGCCGGAGGAGATGGCGTTTATCGCGTAGCCCCGCGCATGGCAGACCGTTGGGCAGCCGCGAGCATGATGGCAGGACATCCCGGAGGCGTGTCATTACTCAATGTCAGGAATATAGGATTTATGCTTTGGATGGGTGCCGAAGACGGTGCCTACAACAGAAACGGCGATGCGCGTACCTATGGACAATGGTTGGATAGCATGTCGCGGGCAGACAAAGGCGGCTACCCGCACGAAACCCATCTCGTGGAAGGAAAAGGACATTGGATGGATAGAGCCGACACCGCGGCTATCCCGTGGATGGCACGCTTCTCGCGAAACCCTTACCCCGAAAAAATAGCATGGAAACAAGACGACCAACCTAATACCTCGTTCTACTGGATACGAATACCCGAAAAAGAAACCAAAAATGGAAAAACTATCATTGTCAAACGGCAAGGAAATACATTCTATATAGAGAAAAATGACTACAAAACTATCTTTATCGGCGTGAACGATGCCATGATAGACTTTGAACAGCCCGTAACGGTCATCGCGAACGGACAAACTGTTTTTCATGCAAAAGTCAATCGAGTAATTACCGATATCTATTCTTCTATCGAAACAAGAAAAGATAAAAAGATGATCTTTGATGCATATATCCGTGTAGACATAGCGCGACAATAATATCATTAAGAAAAAAAAAGCGTATCATGCATTTGTCGGAAGCCACTATTCGCAGACCGGTATTGAGTACCGTGATTATTCTCGTGATTTTTTTATTGGGGATATTGGGTTACACGAATTTGGGTATTAGAGAATACCCGAATGTAGATAAACCGATAATCACGGTTAGTGTAACTTATCCGGGAGCCAATGCCGATGTAATTGAAAATCAAATTACAGAACCATTAGAGCAAAATATCAATGGCATACCCGGTATCCGGTCCCTCGTGAGTCGAAGCAGTCAGGGGAATTGTCGTATCACGGTTGAGTTTGAATTGGAGGTAGATATGGAGAGGGCTGCAAATGACGTGCGGGACAAAGTTTCGCGGGCACAGCGTTATTTGCCCCGCGATGCCGACCCCCCGATTGTAGCGAAAGCCGATGCCGATGCCGACCCTATCATGCAAATTATCGTGGAAAGTCCCAATCGCTCGCTTCTCGAATTGAGCGAGATTGCAGACCTCACGATCAAAGAAAGGCTACAAACCATCTCTAACGTGAGCGGGGTAGAAATATGGGGCGAAAACCGCTATTCCATGAGGCTATGGCTCGACCCGAACAAAATGGCTGCATACGGGATTACCCCTATTGACGTGAAGAATGCCATTGATAAAGAAAACGTGGAATTGCCCTCCGGTAGTATTGAAGGCGACGACATCGAACTCTCGATTCGTACGCTCGGGCTCATGAGTACCCCAGAAGAGTTTAATTACTTAATTGTCAAAGAAGACCAATTTAGGGTAGTCCGTTTTAGCGACATCGGACGGGCAGAATTAGACGCGGAAGACAGGAAAAATATCATGAAAAGAAACGGTATCCCCTGCGTGAGCACGGTCGTGATTCCACAACCCGGAGCGAATCAGGTGAATATCTCCGATGAGGTCATGAACCGCCTCGACCAAATGAAAAAAGATTTACCCCAAGATGTCCAACTAAGCGTGGCATTCGACAATACCAAGTTTATCAGAGCCTCTATTCGCGAAGTGCAAGAAACTCTTTATATTGCCTTTTTGCTCGTGGTTATCATTATTTTTCTTTTTTTGCGAGACTGGCGGGTAACTTTAATTCCTGTCGTAGTTATTCCCGTGTCTTTGGTAGGTGCTTTCTTCGTGATGTACCTCGCGGGCTTCTCTATCAACGTACTCTCCATGCTCGCCGTAGTACTTGCCGTGGGACTTGTTGTTGACGATGCGATTATCGTTACCGAAAATATTTATGTGAAAATAGAGCACGGCATGTCCCCGCTCGAAGCCGGCATCACGGGAGCAAAAGAAATCTTCTTTGCCGTTATTTCTACCACTATCACGTTAGTATCTGTCTTTTTTCCTATTCTTTTCATGGAAGGTATCACGGGCAAACTCTTCCGCGAATTTAGTATCGTGATATCCGGGGCAATCTTAATCTCGGCATTCGTGGCATTGACTTTCACGCCTATGCTCTCTACCAAATTGTTGAAAAAAAGAAAACGCGAAAATTACTTTTATCAACTAACCGAACCTTTTTTTGAAGGGTTAAACCGCTTTTACGCGCGAGGTTTGTCTGCCTTCTTGCGACACAAATATCTTGTTTTTCCTATTCTTGTTGTGGCATTATTGCTCATAGGGTGGCTTTGGGGGCATATTCCTTCGGAAATGGCTCCCTTAGAAGATCGTTCGCAAATAACTATCAGGACTTCTTATCCCGAAGGGGCTACTTTTGAGTATATTAAAGATTACGTGGATAAGATTTCCAATATTGCCGATACGGTCGCCCCCGAAAGAGAAGCCAATATTGCCATGTCGCGTGATACGTGGGGACAAATTCGGGTTAAATTGCCCGATATTAGGAACAGAAAACGGTCGCAAATGGATATCGCGCAGCAATTAAGCCATGCCGTGAAAAACGAGAGCGAAGCCCGCGCCTTCGTACAACAACAGTCTACTTTTGGCGGTCGTAGGGTTACCATGCCCGTGCAATATGTCTTGCAGGCACCAAATCTTGATAAACTACAGGAATTTTTGCCCGCCTTTATGCTAAAAGTACAAGCAAGCCCCTGTTTTCAAATCGCGGATGTGGATTTTAAATTTACCAAGCCCGAAACCCGGATGCACATTGATAGAGACAAAGCCGCTCTGTTAGGAGTGAGCACGCTCGATATAGGACAAACCCTGCAATATGCCTTGAGCGGACAACGCATGGGCTATTTCTACATGAATGGAAAACAATACCAAATTCTTGGTGAGATAAACCGACAACAACGGAATACTCCATTAGACCTGAAATCATTGTATGTGAAGAATTTTAAAGAACAAATGATACAATTAGACAACTTGGTTTTTCTTGAAGAAGCAGTAGCACCCCCACAATTGTATCGTTACAATCGTTTTACCGCGGCGACTGTGTCGGCGGGACTTGCCCCCGGTTACACGCTCGGCGATGGCTTAGCCGAAATGGACAAAATAGCAGAAGAAACGCTCGACGATACCTTCCGAACGGCACTTACCGGAGAATCACAAGAGTTTAGAGAAAGTTCGTCAAGTCTTATCTTTGCCTTCGCGCTCGCCTTCGTACTCATCTTCTTGATATTGGCTGCCCAATTCGAGAGTTTTAAAGACCCGTTGGTTATCATTACCACGGTACCCCTTGCCCTGCTCGGCGCGCTGTTACTCATGAATTTTACAGGGGTTACATTAAATATTTTCAGTCAAATAGGAATGATTATGCTCATAGGATTAGTCGTGAAAAACGGGATCCTTATCGTAGAATTTGCCAATCAACGACAAGCAACGGGACTAAATAAACTCGAAGCCATTCAAGGCTCGGCAGTACAACGGTTGCGACCTATTCTCATGACCAGTTTCTCGACAGTGTTAGGACTATTACCGTTAGCCTTTGCCCATGCCGAAGGAGCAAATAGCCGTGTCGCGATGGGAATGGCAGTCATTGGAGGAATGATTCTATCCACCTTGCTCACCCTTTTTATTGTTCCCGCCATGTACATGTACATTTCTACCAACAGAAACCCAAAACCTACCCTTTCTCCAACCCCCTTACTGTAACCGGTGAACTATCGCCTGCCACGTATCGGTAATCCGTCCGAACAGTTTGCCGGTAATTTTTACCGAGGGTTTAAATTTTTTTTTGTATCTTTGCTTTTCATATTGAGTTAATAAAACTTTCAATTAAAATTAAATGAGTATAAAATATGGGAAAAAGTGACGAATTAGGAAATATTGGTGGTGTAAATATGATTTCCGTAGGGACACAAATTACAGGGGATATCGTTACCGCCGGTGATTGTCGTATTGATGGATCCTTCAAAGGAAATATTATTAGTAAAGCCAAAGTAATTATTGGACAAAACGGGCTGGTAGAGGGAGACATCACGTGTCAGTCCATAGAAATTGAGGGAAAAGTTCATGCAACCGTTAAGGCATTAGAGTATATGACATTACGTTCTTCTGCTATTTTTAATGGTAATATTGAAGTGGGAAAAATCGCCATTGAAGCAGGGGCTACCTTTTCGGGACACTGTCAAATGCTCAACGAGCATCCCGATAGAGCATCTATTCCAAAAAACACAAAATAGAAACCCATGAAATCCAGGGAGTCTCGATCTTCAGGCACGATCAAATATCTCCGTTTTTCAGGATTATTTTTGCAAATGGGTGTTTTCATCGCGGCGGGTGCCATGGGGGGACTTTGGTTAGACCGGCATTGGACATGTAGCCCGTGGTGTACGCTATCAGGAATATTGCTCGCGTTGTTTGTTTCTTTCTATATGATTATTAAAGAATTGAAATATATCAATCATCAAAACGAGCAAGATGTTCGCGAAAACAATAAGGCAAAAAAAGCATGAAGTATTTTTACCATATTGTATTTACAATATTTTTTGTATCTTCGCGGCTCGAAAAAATGTTATTTTAAAAATCATAAAACATTATGGCAACAAGGATTAGATTACAAAGGAAAGGCAAGAAGAATCAGCCTTTTTATCACATTGTAATTGCGGATGGTCGAGCACCACGGGACGGGCGTTTTATTGAAAAATTGGGCACGTATAACCCCTTGACACATCCTGCAACCGTTCAATTAAATTTCGAGCGGGCATTGTATTGGGTAGAAACGGGAGCCTCGCCTTCCGATACGGCTCATTCCATTCTTAAACACGAGGGCGTTTATTTGATGAAACACTTAAAAGGTGGTATTGCCAAAGGTGCGCTCACGGAATTAGAGGCAGAACGAAAATTCGAGGCTTGGAAACAGGCTAAAGAAACAAAAGTCAGCAACATCAAACGTGAAGATGCAGAACGTCAACGCGGCGAGATGAAAAAACGTATGGAAGCCGAAACAAAAACCCGAGAAGTTATCTCGGCAAAAGTAGCCGCGAAATACGCGCAGGCTGCCGCACAAGAGGCTGCCGCTAAATCTGTTGAAGAAGAACTGCCCGCGGAAACAGAACCCGCGACAGAAGAACCGCAAATTTCTGAATAAATAAAAAAATCATATCTTAGCCAACGTTATACTTGACAAAAACTCAAGTATGACGTTTTTTATTAGTTAATCATAAAAATATTATCAAAATGAATATTTCGCGTATCGAACATTTGGGTATTGCCGTGAAAAGTTTAGACGAAGCCATCCCGCGCTACGAGAACATTTTAGGACTAAAATGTTATAACATTGAAGAGGTTGCAGACCAAAAAACGCGCACGGCGTTTTTTAAAGTGGGCATGACCAAAATAGAATTGTTGGAGCCAATGTCAGAAGACAGTGCCGTGGCTAAATTTATCGAGAAAAAAGGCGAGGGAATACATCATCTCGCCTTCTCCGTGCCGGACGTTGCCGCTTCGTTGTTAGAAATGGAAGCCAAAGGAGTGCAATTGATAGATAAAAAGCCGAGACCGGGTGCCGAAAACCTGAATATCGCCTTCCTGCACCCAAAATCTACCGGCGGCGTACTCGTAGAATTGTGTGAAGAACAAAAAGATGCGGTAAAAACATCGAAATACTAAAAAAATAAATACCCCATGACCCGTATCCCCTTACATCTCGTGCACATGGAAGACGATAATTTTCATTTATTGGTTAAATGTAAAATAGGTAAGCAGCCGGTGAACTTGATTGTAGATACCGGGGCTTCACACACGTGTATAGATAAAACGTTGATACAAAATGTTTTTCATGACATATTATTGACCCCTTCCGATACACGTAACGTGGGCTTGGGCGGTTCTGATTGGCAAGGCTTAACTGCTATCGTGCCCGATTTTAAAATAGGACGGCGACAATTTGCCCCATATCTTGTACATATTATTGATTTTCAAGTAATAAATGCTGCTTACGAACAAATGAAACTCCCCGGGGTACACGGTATTTTGGGCTGTGATTTTTGTATCAAACACAAAGTGGGGCTGCATTTTTCATCATCACCAACCTTAGTCTTATGGGAACAGAAACCTTAATTCTTGGGGTAGATCCGGGGACGACTATCATGGGTTATGCTTTGTTGCAAGTGGTGGGCAAAAACACGACCGTGCTCGTGATGGGTGAGGTGAAAATGACCCGCCTGCCCGACCAAAACGCGAAATTAAAACGTATCATGGAATCCACGCGTTCTATTATCGCCCAATACCGCCCGGACATACTCTCTATTGAAGCCCCTTTTTTTGGAAAAAATCCACAGTCTATGTTAAAATTAGGACGGGCGCAAGGGGTCGTTCTCGCGACTTGCTTGCACGCGGGGATGGAGGTATACGAGTATTCTCCGCGTAAGATAAAACAGTCAATTACCGGCAAAGGAAGTGCCTCGAAAGAGCAAGTTGCCGCTATGCTGCAAAGAATGTGTGTTTTTCCTAACGAGGTAAAGTATTTAGATAGTACCGATGCCCTTGCCGCGGCTTATTGTCATCATTTACAAAACAAACTGCCCGTGCGCGGGGAACGACTTACTGGGTGGGAGAGTTTTATCAATAAAAACGAAAATAGAGTGATACATAAATAAAAAAGTGTTATCTTTGCAAATTATTTAACACTAATTTTTCGAACTATGGAAAATGAAAAAATGAATGCAGAAAAACTAAAAGTGCTCCAGTCAACCATGGAAAAGTTGGAAAAGACTTTTGGAAAAGGGGCAATTATGAAATTGGGTGATTCTCCGGTAGAGAATATAGATGTTATTTCTACCGGCTCTATTGCTTTAGATGCGGCATTAGGAGTGGGTGGTTTGCCCAAAGGCAGGGTCATAGAAATCTATGGTCCGGAATCTTCGGGGAAAACTACGTTGGCACTACATGCCATCGCCGAAGCCCAAAAAATGGGTGGCATCGCGGCATTTATTGATGCCGAACATGCTTTTGACCGTTTCTATGCCGAAAAATTGCACGTGAATACCTCCGACTTATTGGTATCACAACCCGACAACGGTGAGCAAGCATTAGAAATCGCGGACAATCTTATTCGCTCAGGAGCAATTGACATCATTGTCATCGATTCCGTTGCAGCACTTACCCCAAAAAGCGAAATAGAAGGAGATATGGGCGATTCGAAAATGGGATTGCAAGCCCGCCTCATGTCGCAAGCCATGAGAAAACTTACGGCTACTATTAGCAAAACCGGCTGCTGCTGCATATTTATCAATCAATTACGCGAAAAAATTGGTATCATGTTTGGCAACCCCGAAACCACTACCGGCGGTAACGCGCTCAAATTCTATGCCTCTGTTCGTTTGGATATCCGCCGGATGTCGCAATTGAAAGATGGCGATGTCGCCTCAGGTAATCACGTGAAAGTAAAAGTGGTAAAAAACAAAGTTGCACCCCCTTTCCGACAAGCCGAATTTGATATTCTTTTTGGAGAAGGTATCTCTAAAACCGGAGAGATTATTGACCTCGGAGTAGAACACAATGTCATTAAGAAATCAGGTTCTTGGTTCTCCTACAATGATACTAAATTAGGACAAGGGAGGGAAGCCCTGCGCCAATTACTCCTTGATAATCCCGAACTAAGCGAAGAACTCGAAATTAAAGTAAGGGAATCGCTCAAATAAACATGACCGTTTCGGGGTTGTGTTAAAGCCTCTTCAAAATACGTATATAGATTTAGCAGTAGCCGATTAGTATTCACTGAATCGTAAATCATTTACGTTCAGTTGTAAAGAAACTACATTATTCCAAATGTTTTCTTCTATGTGATAAACAATATCAAAATCGTGTAAGGCAGTAATTTTACTCAAATGTAAACTTAAATCAAGTTGATCCAAACTGCTGATACCTAAGTAATGGAGAAAATTTTTGTCGTTGGCATGATATTTTTTGGTCATGTCGAGTAGTTGGTCTTTGATATTAAAGACGATAGCATCGATGGGTGGTACGGTGCGGGAACGATATAAAATTCTCATTTTTAAGTGATTTTCTCCGACTATTTTACCAAAGCCTTCTTCTACTACTCCGCGGGTAAGAAAAACGGGCGACATATTTCCGGGACCAAATGGGGCGAACCGTTTCAGGTTTTGCAATAATTCTTTGTTTATTTCTAACAAGTCTAATTCTCTATCTATTTCTATTTCAGGAATTAGATCTTCTTTACCTATTTTTTTCTCTACTTCTTGTTCAAAGCGTTCTTTAAACAGGGGAAAGTTTTCAGCCAAGAGCGATATCCCCGCGGCGTGGGTATGTCCGCCAAAGTGGGTAAGCAAGTCCGAGCAGGCATCAATCCCGTTATAGATATCAAATTCTTTGATAGAGCGGGCTGAGCCGGTAAGTAGTCCTTCGGGCGAACTGGTAAACACTATGGTAGGGCGGTAAAAGGTTTCTACTAATCGCGAAGCCACGATACCTACGATACCTTTGTTCCATTCGGGGTTGTAGAGCACGATACTTTTGCGCACGTTGAGTTCTTCGTTGTTCAAAACCATCTCTATGGCTTGCTGAGTGGCTTTTTTATCCATTTCGCGGCGGGTGTCGTTTTGGTCGTTGATGGATTTACCTAAGTCGATGGATTTTTCTTCGTCTTCGCATACCATGAGACGCACGGATTCGCGCCCGGAATGGATGCGTCCCGCGGCGTTAATGCGAGGTCCCACGTAAAAGACAAGGTCATTGACAGATATTTCCCGATTGAAAATGGTATTTTCTTTTGGGGGATATTGTACGCGAATGCCTGCCTGCTCTATAATGGATTTGATACCTACACGCGGGAACCGGTTGATAATAATCAGTCCAAAATAAGCAAGAATCCGGTTTTCCCCGGTTATGGCAACGATGTCAGAGGCAATACTAATAGCCACTAAATCTAACTTGGAGAGCCAAATCTGGTCGGGGAGGTTAAAGTGCTGGCAATAGGCTTGTATGAGTTTAAAACCTACCCCGCAGCCTGATAACTCTTTGTACGGGTATGCACATTCGGGACGTTTGGGATCTAAAATGGCGTGTGCTTCGGGTAATGTTTCTCCCGCCAAGTGGTGGTCACACACGATAACATCAATGCCGTAATCATTAGCCTGTTGTATTCTTTCCACGGCTTTAATGCCACAATCTAATGCAATCATGAGCGAAAAACCGTTTTCTCTGCAATAATCAATACCTTGTGCCGAAATGCCATATCCTTCAAGATAGCGGTCGGGAATATAGTATTCGATGTAATGGCGATACCTGGGTCCAATAATTTCGGATAAAAAAGAGTACATCAACGCCACTGCCGAAGTACCGTCTACATCATAGTCGCCATATATCAGGATTTTTTCATTATGGATGACGGCTTTGGAAAGTCGTTCTACGGCTTTATCCATATCCTTCATTAAAAAGGGATTATGGAGTTTGGTAATGTGGGGGTTGAAAAATTCGTTGGCTTCTTCGGGGGTAGTAATTCCCCGCCCCAACAGCAATGCCGTGAGTGCGGGTACCAGGGGGATTTGTTTGCTCAGTTGTATAACCTCTGCCTCGTCTGGTTGATCCTTGAGAATCCATCGTTTTTTCATGTGAAAATAGAAAATAAAATGCGTGCAAAGTTACAAAAAAGTTTTGAAATAAACAAGTCCTTGTACTTATTTTATTTTAAAATCGAACATTTTTGTATCCTCCATAAAGCCTTGCAAGCGGTCTTCAAGGTTGATAGTTCCTACGCCTGAGGGGGTACCGGTAAAAATTAAGTCGCCCGTTTTTAGTGTCATGAATTGGGATAGATAACTAATCAAACGGTCGATGCCAAATAGCATGTCGCCGCTATTTCCTTCTTGTACTTTTTTCCCGTTTTGGTATAAAGAAAAAGTGATATCGTGCAGGTCGGGGAATTGTTTTTTAGACACGAAAGGGCTAATTACCGCCGATTGATCAAAGCATTTGGCAACGCTCCATGGCTGCCCTGTCTCTATACAGTGTCGTTGTAAATCGCGAGCGGTAAAATCTATCCCCAATCCCAAGTCTTCGTAATAGCGATGCGCGAACTTTTCTTGAATATATTTCCCCAAACGATTGATTTTTACCACTAACTCTACTTCATAGTGGATTTCATTAGAAAATTCGGGATAAAAAAAAGGTCTATTATTTTGCAAAATAGCAGAATCGGGTTTGAGAAAAAACAAGGGTTGTTCAGGGATTTGTTTGTCAAACTCTTGAACATGATTCATATAATTTTTTCCAATGCAGATAATCTTCATTTTTTTAAAAACTCAATCCGAATAAAAATTCTACGGAATGGGCGTTGGCTACGCGTTTTAAATTATCTATTGTTTTCTCTTTACCATTGAAAAAGTTAGTCATACCATAGATATAGTTCATGTAAAAATGGGCTTTGAAAGAATCCTTGATCGTGTATTCCACGCCCAATCCCGCGTATATGGATTCTTTGAGAAATAAGGTATTTTTGTAAATTTCTTTTTTCACGTCGGTTACGTCTTTGTCGTCGAGTTTGTAAGTGTCGAATTTGGTTGCAGAGAGCAGGAACCCGTGATAGAACCCGAAGTTTCCTGCCATCACGAACCCGCTGAAATCTGGGGTTTTTAATTTTAGTCCGGTAGGGATAGCCAAGGAGAAAGCGTTGTATTTCCGGTATAAATCTATTTCATTTAGGTTATCTTTATCTTTGTCGGGATAATGAAGTCGTCCGTTAAAAATTTCGAAACGCAAACCGGTGCTTACAAAATAGTTTTCATAAGTTTTCAGGAAGTTGATGTCCACGGGGATCCCGAAACTGCCGCCCACGCGCACGCCTCCGCGTTGGTCTCCTTCGGTTTTAGGGGAGAGCCAATCAAGGGTGGGACCGATGTAAATTCCCACACTTACCCTGCGATGTGTATTTGTTTCTTGTGCTTGTCCTCGCGTTGCAAGCAACAAACATATCACGCTTAAAAAAAAGTATTTTTTCATGACAATTGAATATTTTAGGGAATCATGACTTAATCAGGATTTACCTTAAAGAGAGAATTAATGTCGTTATTGCCGGTTTCGAAAATGAAGTCGTTTGGGGCAGTAAGCACTTCTATCCGGTTGTTGGAATTTTGCATGCGCAATATCGTGGGAATAGAGGTATGCTCTTTAAAACGGGCATCATCGCTAAACATATCATCTTCGGTGTGATTGTGACTCACGACACAAGAGAATATCTCGTCTGTATTTTTTTGTTCCGAATCGTTAAATACTCCTATTTTTTTCTTTACAGGCTCCGGCTCGTTGTAAGGGGCGGGTGTAGTACCAAACGTGTTCACATCATTGGGAAGACCGCGGATAATTGTTTCGTCAGGATTTATAGGAGACGTTGTTGGGGACTCGTTATTTATCTTTTCTTGGTTGATTATTATTTCGCGAGCAGTAGTATCTTTTTCGGTTTCGGTGATGACTACGCTATTTTCTTCAAGGCTATTGTTATTCTCTTGTCCTTGCCCGTTTCGCGTATTCTCGTTTTCTTTCTCATGAGGATCAAAGACAATTTCTTTGGGTTTTTGGGGCATGTCGTAATTGGATACAATGAGTGCCAATTGTATGGCATCGCCCATGCTTGGGTCTATTGCCATCCCGAATATCAGTCCCACGTCTTTGCTGATATATTCTCGCAATTTGGTGGTTAGGTTTTCGAATTCAGATGAGCCTATTTCCTCGCCGCCGGTTAAGAAAAAGAGTACATTGCGGGCACCCGCGATACGGTCTTCTTCGAGTAGGGGACAAGTCATGGCGGCTTCCACGACTGTTTCCACGCGATTTTCCCCGCTCGCGGTTGCTAATCCAAGCATGGCAGGACCGCTATTTTTCAATACCTTTACGACATCATTAAAATCAACATTGATTAGCCCATTTTTGGTAATCACTTCGGCAATACATTTCACGGCATTTTTGAGCACGTCATTGGCATAGCCAAATGCTTTAAGCATCGAGTCGTTCCTGAAAAATTTAAAAATTTTCTGGTTTTGTATCACGATAAGTGCATCCACGTGATCTTTCAGTTTGGCAATACCATTTTCCGCGTATTTGGCGCGTTCTTCTCCCTCAAAATTAAAGGGAAAAGTTACTACCCCTATGGTCAGGATATTCATTTCTTGGGCTATTTCGGCAATAACGGGGGCAGCACCGGTTCCGGTTCCTTTGCCCATGCCCGCCGTGATAAAGAGCATACGGGTATGGTCTCCTATAAATTCTGCAATTTTGTCTTTGCAAGACAAGGCATAATTTTTCGCGACTTCGGGGTCGGCTCCCGCCCCCAGACCGCTATCTCCCAAGACCAATTTCGCGGGAACTTGATTTTGTTCTAAGGCTTGCCTGTCGGTATTGCAAATGAGAAAGTCTACCCCCACGATACCTTCGCTATACATGTGCTCAACGGCATTGCCACCGCCGCCGCCTACTCCAATAACTTTAATGATGGATTGTCCCGTGCTCCTATCTTCATATACAGGTTCAAAAAATTGTTCTTCTCTCATTATATTATCTTTTTATTATTTTAAAATCTATTTAAAGTATTGTTAATTTGATTGGTTTAATATGTCGCCTAAAATTTTGGTAGTTTTATCAAATATTTCTTTTGCCTTATTCCATGGTGAAGTTCTGTCTATTTCGGGAGTGAGGGAAGTGGTATTCATATTTTCTTCTGCTGCAGGATTATTTTGTTCTTGTTTTTCTATTCCGAATTTGAGCAATCCTAACGAAGTTGAGTAAATGGAGTCTCGCAATTCTGTGGACATAGATCTGTCGAAACCCACTTCGGGGGTACCTACGCGGACGGGGACATCGAACATAAAACGGGTCAAGTCGAGCAAATGTTTCAGTTTGGCACCACCGCCCGTGAGCACGATGCCGTGTCCCATGACTATCTTGTCTTTATAACCGGAGTTTTCTATGGCTGTTTTTATGGGCAATAGCATGTCGTTGCTCACGCGGGCATGAATAATTTGCGATAGCATGTGCTCGCTAATTTGTATCTTTTGAGTAGCGTTTCTTTTGGCAATTCGAATAAAATTGTCGGGATTGGTTTTTTCCATAACACAAGAGCCGTATCTAATTTTTAGTATTTCGGCTTGTTCCTCGGCTATTTTGCAAACTGCCGCGATGTCGTGAGTGATGATATTGCCCCCGATGGGAATGACCTTGGCGTATACCGGTGCCCCGTCTAAAAAAATCGCGAGGTCGGTAGTGCCGCCGCCAATATCTATTAAGGCTACCCCTTGTTTTTTTTCTTCTTCTTGCAGGCAGGCAAGCCCTGACGCGACAGGCTCGAGTACGATTTCCTTAAACTTTACTCCCGTTTGTTCCACGCAATAGATAATTTTTTTTACATCCGCGTATTTAGCGGTAACTATTTGAAAACAACCCTCTATCAGTTCTCCAATCATCCCGACAGGGTCAACGGCTGTGTGTTCGCGGTCAATGGTGAATTTTTGTGGAATCACGTCAATGATTCGTTCGTCTGCAGGTACGGATATATTTAGCAAATCTAACCGCATTTGCTCTATTTCTTCGTAGCGTATAGGTTTGTCTCTTTTACTGATACGTGTAACCACGTGTTTGTATTCTATATTTTTGATGTGTCGTCCCGCGATACCCACGTAAGCCTCTTTGATCTCGTAATTAGGGGGACAGCGTTGATAGGCTGCTTCCATCGAAGTCTGGATGCCCGCGATGGTTTTGTCTAAATTGATAACCAACCCGTGCTGCACTCCCGTGGATTCTCCTTTTCCATGACCTAATACGGTTACACGTCCATCTTCTCCCCGTTGCCCGATAACGGTAACTATTTTTGTCGTGCCAATATCCAAGCCCACAACAAAATTATCTTCATCTAACTGTCTTTTTTTTACGACCATGACTTGTTTCCTTACGCGTGATTATTTGCTACTCTTTCTCTTATTTACTTTTCGCGAAACCTACTTTTTTTCGCACTCCAAAAGTACTAAAAAAACAAAACACTTTTTTCGTCTTTTTAGAAAAAAAAATACACAAAGCAATGTTAATAAAAAAACGTGTATCTTTGCATTTCTTGAATTAGAGTAGCAATAGAAACAAAATCATTTCATGGAACGAGAAACTTACTTTGTAGATGTGCTTCTACCTTTGCCTTTGCCTTACTATTTCACCTATCGTCTCCCGTGGGCGATGGAAGACACCCGGGTTGATTTTGGCACGAGAGTGGTAGTTCCTTTTGGACGAAGTAAACTCTACGCGGGCTTAGTGATACGGAAACACAACTCCCCGCCGTCAAGGGTGGTAGTAAAGTATGTCTCTGAAATTATTGACGACAACCCTATTATATCAGAAAAACAATTCGCGCTCTGGCAATGGATTGCCGATTACTATTTGTGCACGTTGGGGGAAGTGATGTCGATAGCATTACCTTCGGCTCTGAAATTGGCTGGGGAAACAAAAATTACGATACACCCCCGTTTTGATGGGGATATATCCTTGTTAGACGAGAAAGAAATGACTATCGTGGATGCCCTGTCGAGACATTATGCCATGAGTTTGGAAGACATTTCCAAAACTTTGCAACTCAAAAAAGTTCTCCCTGTCGTGAAAACCTTGGTAGAAAAAGGGGTCATTATTACCGATGAAGATATTCGCGACATTTACCGCCCCAAACGGGAGTACAAGGTTTCGCTCTTGTCCCCGCATGGCGACCGCGAAGAAAATTTTTACCAACTGTTAGATCGATTGGGCTCCTCTACTAAAACCGCCAAACAGTCGGAACTGTTATTAACTTTTTTCATGCTATTGAAAGAGAGTACCCCC
The DNA here is from genome assembly GCA_031272025.1 of Bacteroidales bacterium. Lineage (GTDB taxonomy): Bacteria > Bacteroidota > Bacteroidia > Bacteroidales > WCHB1-69 > JAGVVH01. The sequence goes on along the minus strand of JAISUP010000102.1, from coordinate 3,344 downwards.
GTGGGAGAGAAGGTCGATTTTTCCCGTTCGGTTTCTAAAAATGTTTTGCTGCAACGCGCGCAAGCCCCTGCTTCGCGTCTACAGTCTTTAATAAATAAAAATATATGCTTGGTGAAAGAAGTCGTGATTAGCCGGTTGGCGACACACGATTCGCTTGAAGACACGGGGAATATCGCGCTTTCGCCCGCGCAGGCAACCGCCTTGTGTGAAATATTATATCAGTTTGAAAAACAAGATATTGTACTTTTGCAGGGGGTTACGGGCAGTGGAAAAACCGAACTCTATATCAAACTCATCGCGCGAACCCTCGCGGAAGGGAAACAAGTGCTCTACCTCTTGCCCGAAATCGCGCTAACTACACAAATTGTCAATCGATTACGGAAATATTTTGGGGATAAGGTAGGGGTGTATCATTCCCGGTTTAACGAATTTGAACGGGTAGAAATATGGAATCAAGTATTGGGGCACGGGCAAAATAGTCGTTTGGGGCAACGATACCCGTTAGTGATAGGGGCACGGTCGGCGTTGTTATTGCCTTTTCGCGACTTGGGATTGATTATCGTGGATGAGGAGCACGATGCCTCGTACAAACAAATGGATCCTGCCCCGCGTTATCATGCCCGCGACGGGGCTATCGTGCTGGCTAAAATTCATGGGGCAAAAGTCTTGTTGGGAACGGCGACTCCCTCCATCGAGAGTTATTTCAACGCGAAACATCACAAATACGGCTACGTTTCGCTTACCGAACGTTTTTCGGGAAGTGCTTTACCCGAGATATGGCTCGCGGACATTGCCGAAAATACACGTCAGAAAAAAATGCAAGGGCATTTCACCGCCTTCTTGTTAGAGCAAATGAAAATAGCCCTTGCAAAAGGCGAACAGGTCATTATTTTTCAAAACAGGAGAGGCTTCTCGCTTTGCCTGTATTGTCATACCTGCCAACAGGTAACGATGTGTGCGCGTTGCGACGTGTCGCTCACCTATCACAAACAAAGCCACCTGCTCAAATGCCATTATTGCGGCTATGCTGTCGATTTGCCCGAACATTGTCCCCACTGTGGCAGTAAAAATTTGGAAATGAAAGGATTTGGTACGGAAAAAGTGGTAGAAAATATCGCTGAACTTTTGCCCGAAGCGCGGGTTGCCCGCATGGATTTAGATACTACGCGTTCTAAAACGGCATACCAACAGATGATTAACGATTTTGAACAACACGAGACAGACATTCTCGTGGGGACCCAAATGGTAACCAAAGGGCTTGATTTTGACCGCGTGAGCGTGGTAGGGATTCTCAATGCCGACAACCTGATTAACTATCCCGATTTCCGGTCGTTTGAACGGGCTTTTCAAATTTTGTCGCAAGTAAGCGGGCGCGCGGGCAGACGCGACATCCCCGGTAAGGTCATTATTCAAAGTTATCACACGTGTCACCCCGCTTTGCAGTACGTGGTTAGCAATGACTACGAAGCCATGTATGCCCACCAAATAGTTGAACGAGAAAGGTTTCATTATCCCCCTTTTTATCGGCTCGTGAAAATTACGCTCAAGCACCCCGACGAACAGGTGCTCAATCAAGGGGCATTCGTGTTGGGACAAGCACTCCATCACGCTTTCCCGAGGCAAGTATTGGGACCGGAATTTCCCGTGGTCGCGAAAGTGCAAAATTATTACCTCAAAGATTTGTGGATAAAATTGCAAAAAAATAGTCAGTTAAAAGACCGGAAAAACAAACTGCTACAAGTTATCGATATTTTCAAACAAGACAAACTGTATAAAAATGTACGAGTAGTCATTAACGTGGACGCGTAAAAAAAAATGAGGCTGTCTCAAAAGTAGAAAAGCTGCGTCATTCCGTCGAAAGCCGGAATCCCATTCTAATCGTTAAAGATTAATATACAATCATTTAGCATTTGACGGTCTTCGGGAGATGGCGGAGAGATCCCGTGTCGCTGCACGGGACGCCATGACGGGCTTTTGAGACAGCCTCCTATTTTTGTCGGGAATCAATATTTTCCAGAGTTTTTCCAGAATTGCATCGTAATTTTGCAGTATAAATTTTTAATAAATATAGTTATGACAAAGAAAATTTTTAGTTTTATTGTTGCCGCATTGTTGCTCTCAGTAGGCACTGCCTGCGAAAAAGAGAAAGTTATTTCGCGAAACGATTTACCAAAAGCAAGTCTGGAGTTTTTGGCAAAACATTTTCCAAACCTAAAAGTTACGTTTGCAGCAAAGGATTGGGACAATTATGAGGTGCTGCTCGAGAATGGCTTTGAAGTTAATTTTCGCAGAAATGGCGAGTGGGATGAGGTTGACGGCAACCGCGATGCTGTGCCGCAAAGTATAGTCGATTTGCTGCCGAAAACGATTGCCGACTATGTTGCAACACAATTCCCAAACACGCGAATTGTTTCGGTAAATCGCGAATGGTTTGGTTATGACATAGATCTGTCTAACGAGTTGGATTTGAAATTTGACACCAAAGGAAATATTCGCGAAATTGACAATTAACAGACTGAAGCCTCTCTCTTAACCCCTAACTCCGCTCCATTAGGTAGTCTATTCCGATTTTGGCGAAGAGTTTTGTGCTTCTGTCGGTGATTTCAGACGGGTGCCAAACATCCCTGATTTTCATTTTGTAAAATGCTTTCGACTGTTCGATGATGTCTTTCGGGGAGTACTTTGACAACATATTTGCCTGATTCAGACGCATATACAGTTTGTAATAGGCAATCATAGCCACGAAATTGGCAAAGAGCCAACCCTCCATCACGTAACGGTTTTGCATATACGAAGCATCCGCCTCGAGATAATTTTTGTAACTGTCGAACATCACCTAAAATAGGTCGGTGCAAAGGTGCAACAAAAAAATGACACTACCAAATAATAATGCCATTTTTTTTCGTTTTTTTTTTGTTAGACGGGGTAAAAAAACACGGAGTTAGGGTTAATTTCAAAAAACTTTTCCTATCTTTGCACCATCAAAAAAAACGTGAGATGTCAACATTGTTTTACATAACAGTTTTCGCGGTGTTATATCCCGCCATTAAAATGCATCTATTTGGCGTTTTAAAGCCTCTGTGTGGCACTTTCGCGAAAATTTTGACATTTACCCCCCCCCCCCCCCCCGAAATGCTGTCTGAACGTTGATTTTAATATGATTACAATGATTTGTATGATTTCTTTTTATCATATAAATCAAACAAATCACGCGCAAATCACAGTTCAGACCTTCAATTTAAACCTGTCAGGTTTTCAAAACCTAACAGGTTTGGGGCGTATGCGATTAATCGCGCCCCTACACCGCAATCCCCTATGGCTACGCTACGTCATCGCGTTGCGGG
>JAISUP010000031.1 GCA_031272025.1 Bacteroidales bacterium | reverse complement strand
AAATCGTGATAGAATTGGTTACGGTCGATAAGATTGTGCCGTTGGCGAAGAAACCGACTATTTCAATTACGATTGACGAATTACGAATTACGGAAAAGCAAGAGCACGAAGTAAGATTTACCGCCAAGGGCGAAAGCGAGGCGGGCATCGAGTTTTACTCGTGGGATTTCCACCTCTCCCCCGACCCCTCCCCACAAGGGAGGGGAGAAGGGTTCCGCGCCGACATTATGCTCGACAGGGAAGGAGTGCAAACGGTTAAACTCAAAGCCGGTCAGCATACCGTCGCCGTGAAAGTGGTGGATAACGACGGGCTGGAAAATATTGAGGTTATTCGATTGAAAGTAAATGGGAAAGTAGTGGTTAGTGATTAGATATAAAATAAATAAGAATTAAAGGCATTTAGAAAAAAAGTATATTATGTTATATTATTTATTCGATGGGTTAGAGAAATTAAACCTTCCCGGTTCGAGGCTGTTTCAATATATCTCTTTTCGGGCGGGCATGGCAATTATTTTGTCGCTCTGTATCTCTCTTTGGTTTGGCAAAAAGATGATACGAGTACTTCGTGCACGACAGATAGGAGAGGATATTCGAGACCTTGGACTTGCCGGTCAGGTAGAAAAGAAGGGTACCCCTACCATGGGGGGGCTGCTCATCATAGCGGCAATATTGGTGCCGGTGCTATTGCTTGCCAAACTTTCTAATGTATACGTGCTACTCATGCTCTTTACTACTCTTTGGCTGGGGGCATTGGGCTTTACTGACGACTATATCAAAGTTTTTAAGAAAAACAAGAAAGGGTTGTCGGGAAAGAAAAAGTTGGCAGGTCAAATTGTCTTGGGCTGTGTTGTGGGAGTAGTCATGTATTTTAGTCCGCAGGTAGTCATTAAAGAAAAAACGCACAACGTGAGGACCGTTCAAACCGAGCAGGTATTTGCTTTCGACAACGCTACCGGAGGAAGCACTACTGCTTTCACGCATAGTCCTGCTCATCATTCTACTAAAACCACGATTCCTTTCGTGAAGGACAACGAATTTGATTACGCGTGGTTTACCCGATGGATGGGCGACAAAAGCGGGCAATGGTCAGCCATTTTCTATATTATCGCGGTCATTTTCATTATCGTGGCAGTTTCTAACGGGGCAAACCTAACCGATGGTCTTGACGGCTTGGCAACCGGCGTGTCGGCAGTAGTTGCCGTGGGTATCGCTATCCTTACTTACGTGTCGGGGAATGCCATTTTTGCCGACTATCTTAACATCATGTATCTGCCAAACATTAGCGAAGTGGTTATTTTTGCCTCCGCGCTCATAGGGGCATGTATTGGCTTTTACTGGTGGAATTGTTTCCCCGCGCAAGTTTTCATGGGCGACACGGGAAGCCTTACCTTAGGCGGCATCATCGCCGTTCTTTGCATTATTATTCGTAAAGAATTGCTCATCCCTGTCTTGTGTGGCGTTTTCTTAATCGAATCCTTGTCGGTAGTTTTACAAGTATGTCATTTCAAATATACCAAACGAAAATACGGCGAGGGGAGACGGTTGTTTGCCATGTCGCCTCTGCATCATCATTATCAAAAAAAATCCAACCCGTTACACGAGGCTAAAATCGTGCAACGGTTTATCGTGGTTAGCATCCTGCTCGCGGTGATTACTTTAATTACCTTAAAAGTCAGATAACAATTTAAATATATATATTTATGCACAATCATCATTTTAAAAACAACAACTTACCGGTATCGGTAAAAGTAAAGGAGTATCCTTTCGATGGCGACCACGCTTCGCACGGGTTAGCCTCTTCTATCACGGAGCGACTTGTTGATATTCGCGACAAGCATTTGCGGTCGATATTTTCCTCTTACGAGGGTGTGGACCACAGGTTAGAATACGTGGCATGTATTAGAGACGTGCTTTTTATTGACGATGCCGCTGCCTGCACGCCACTTTCTACGTGGTATTCTATCGAACGCATGAACCGCCCTATCACGTGGCTAACCATGCTCAAAAATGTAGACACGCTCACGGACGACCTCTTGGACGCGATTAATCAAAAAGTAAACAAAATCGTGCTACAAGGGATCTATCAAGCAGAAGTCATAGACATGCTTTCTTTTTTGGGCAAAGAAATGTCTATGGCACTACAAATGGAAGATGCCGTGCGTGCGGCATTTTACGCTTCTGTCCCCGGCGATGTCGTGCTCTTCTCACCCGGAGAAGTAGGATCTTCTCACTTTCGCACGATAGGCAAACAATACCGACATGGCATTTCACAACTCTGAAAATTAGCATATTATGAGTTTAAAAACTGCCTTGAACCGTTATTTCAAGGGAGACAAAGTGCTTTTGCTGCTCATGGTCTTCCTCTCTACAATCTCGTGCCTTGCCATCGCCAGCGTTAGTAACCGCATAGGCGAACAAGTGCTATACATCGGGTTGAGTTTTGGTTCCATGTTCTTATTTTATTGTATTGATTATCGTTTTTTGTCTCGATTTGCTTACATCGGGCTTATTGTTGCCTTGGGGGTACTACTTCTTACGCTGTTTCATGGAAACAATAGTCGAGCCCTGCAAATCTTTGGTCTCAACGTACTCACTTTCTATCCCATAGGGTTCTTGGTGGTATTCGCGGTAGCGAAATTCATGGCACAGCAACTCAATCAAGAGGCATCGCTCACTCCCAAACACGTGATTGTCATTCTTGTCGTGATGCTCCTTTTTTGCGGTCTCATGTATCGTGCCAACGCCTCTACCGCGCTCATGCTCGCGCTCTCGTGTTTCGTGGTACTTTACGTTGGAAATCTGAAAGTGAAATATTTGCTATACATGGGCGGCATAGTTTTGCTTTGTGGAACGGTGCTCTTTCTTACCGGAGTAGGAAAATCAGGGACAGTGAATAGCAGGTTCGAGAAATTTGTTTATGCCCGCGACCCTTTTCAAGTACCGCCCTCCCAAGAAGTTGCCGAATATAACGCGCAAGCCATCTTGTCTCAAGCGGCTATCGCACAATCGGCACTGCTCCCCACAGGTCCGGGAAAAGGAATGGTAAACAAAAAATTACCCAAGAAAAATAACGACTATGTCTATGCCGCTGTTGTAGAAGAAGTAGGTATTGTTTTGGGTATATTGCTTATCTTTTTTTATTGGATGATCTTTTATCGTGCCATGAAAATAGCACAACACAGTGAAGGCTTTTTCGGACGGTTGCTGTCGGCAGGTATCGGTTTTTGGATTGCTTGCCAAGGATTGGTACATATTGCCGTCAACTGCGTGCTCTTTCCCGCCACGGGACAAACATTACCTATGATTAGCACCGGCGGCGTGTCGCTCATTACCTCCGGCGCGATTCTTGGCGTGCTACTCAATATTAGCAAAAGAAACGTGCCCCAAAAGGAAAATCATGCCCGCTAATTTTTTAAAAATACCTTTAAAAATCATTTTATCGTGAAAGAAATATTGTCTTTAAATCAACTCTCGTCCCTTTTTCCTGCTGATTTTGACGAGGAGAAACGTGCCCAAGCACAGACATTGTTTTATCGGGCATTGGCATTAGAAGCCCATCGTTTTTACGGGGGTAAAATGCAAACGGTTCCCATGGTACCGGTGTATGGTATGAATTGGTTTAACGTGTGGTACACGCCCGGGGTGTCGGCGGTATCTACACATATTCGCGACAACAACAGTCAGTCATTCGTGCTTAGCAACCGGCGCAATCTCGTTGCTGTAGTAAGCGATAGTACCCGTGTGCTTGGAGACGGCGACTGTACCCCCCCCGGAGGTCTTGGCGTGATGGAAGGTAAATCTTTGCTCATGAAATATCTCGCCGGCGTGGACGCGACCGCGATTTGCATGGACAGCCGCGACAAAAACGGACAACCCCGTGCCGAAAATATCATTCAATTTGTGAAAATGCTACAACCCGGGTTCGGGGCTATTAACCTCGAAGACATATCACAACCAAACTGTTATAAAGTTTTAGACACTTTACGCGAAGAGTGCGACATTCCTGTATGGCACGACGACGCGCAAGGCACCGCTTGTGTTACCCTCGCCGGAATTATCAATGCTCTGAAATTGGCAGACAAAACGCTACCCAATTGCAAAATAGTTCTTTTTGGGGCAGGGGCTGCCAATACGAGTATTGCCCGACTGCTCACGGCAAGTGGGGCGTTGCCTCAAAATATGATTCTCTTTGACGAGAAAGGGAGTTTGCACCGCGACCGTGCCGACTACCGTACAAATGCCGACTTTTATCCCCAATGGCATTGGTGTCGCGCCACGAATCCCCATAAAATACTTACCCCGGAAGAAGCCTTTTCGGGGGCAGACATAGTTATTGCCCTTTCTAAGCCCGGACCCGACACGCTTGCCCCGGGATGGATTGCCCGCATGGCACCCAAAGCCATTGTCTTCGCGTGTGCCAATCCCGTCCCCGAAATATATCCCTGCAAAGCCATAGAAGCAGGGGCTTTTATCGTGGCAACCGGTCGAGGCGACTTCCCCAATCAAGTCAATAACTCCATCTGTTTCCCTTCTATTTTAAAAGGAACACTTTCTGTGGCAGCCACAAAAATTACAGATAGCATGGCTATCACCGCCGCCCGTGCCATCGCTGCCTTTGCCGAAAAAAGAGGCATCTCGCCCACTAACATTATCCCTAACATGATGGAAAGCGACCTCTTCCCGCGGGTAGCCGCCGAAGTCGCCGCCCAAGCCCAAGAAGAAAACATTGCCCAACTGTCAAAATCTAAAGACGAAGTTTACCAACAAACAAAAAATGACATCGCCATTTCCCAAAAATTATTGCAATGCATGCAAAATCAGGAAATTATAAAACCTTTCCCCGAAAAGAAAATTAAAGAAATCGCTGCGAAAATCATTGAAAAAATAAGGTAACATCAATAAAAATCATCATCAACGTTAAAGATAGATACCCATGCTTTTAAAAAAACACATCCCTTTAGTCGGGTTGGTATTGATTTTGCTTTCCTTGTCGAGCGTGGGATTGTATTGTTTTTTTTCGCGCACCTCTGTTTTAGAGCCGCTCAAACAACAAACCGCGAAGATACTCGCCTACGAATATATTCCTAATCAAAACATAGACATCAACCTTTGCCATTCCTATCAAAAACAAGATTCGGCATATACCTTGTTTAGAGCCCGGTTTCGCTATCATTTTCAAACCATCGCCGCGATGTCGTTTGAAGATAGTAGTCGGTTATTGCTTATTTCCGAGCCGCCCCCGTTTTTTGAACTCGATTCGCTCGAAAACATTTTACGCCGTTTTACCCATAGCACCGCCACACGCACCCACAAAATCGGGTACGACGGCGCGATTACCGACTTACTTGTCTCTTTGGCAAACGTTACCTCCGAAAACCTGCAAAACGTGGTCTGCCAAATCGCGAAACAAATGTACCTGTCAGGATACAAACCCTATTGCATGGATTTGTCCCAAGAAGAAAAACGGGTATATTTTTCAAAACAAGTCATAGATTATCAAATATCACTTTCCGAGTTTAACGACTGGTTTTTAGAAGAAAAAGAAGCATTTATGGCATTCCCCGACACCATGCATCCCTTTTCCATTGACTCTATCTTTAGCGCGAAAAAATATGGTGTTTTTTTCAGTCAATTGCCCGGTTTCGTGGCGTGGGCTTTGCCTAAAAACAGCGATTTGAAGGATTATGCCAAAGACATTCGGGCGTTTGCCTTAGATGCAGATTTAATTTTGGGTGCCCTTGCCGACACGGCTACTTTAGTAATTATAGGACGCGAACGCGAATTACCCTTGAACGAGTTACCCCCGCTCAACACCGAATCGGTTCTCCTCTTGGCTTCCGTTACAGAAAAAGAACTGTCGCAAAGTTTAGATGTCAATGACTTTCTCGCGGGAAAAATGAAAAACGGACAAGACTGGTGCCCTACCTATCTTAGTAAAGAATTGGAAAATACAGAGTTCGGGCACCTGCTCACCATTACCGACATCTTGCTTAAAGATTGGTCGGAAAAAGGAACCATCAAAGAAGCCCATTATCGCTACCCCGAACCGGGGTATTATCCTTTTAGAAAACCATTGTTTCGCCTGTTAGGGTTGAATGAATTGGTATACAACTGGAATACCCAAAATGCCATGTATGCTATTGACAAAGACAATATTACTATATACACCCTTAACCGGACAGGGGCTTTGCCCGTTTCGTATTTCAATTCACAAGAACGCTCACGCTCCATTGGCTACAAATATGAACAACAAGCGTATCACTATTTTGCTTCTACCCACAATACCGACCTCGCGAGAGTAGTACAATACACGGCTATTTATCAACTATTTATGGACAATGGCATTCACTTCTCAGGAGATTTGCCTTCTGCTTTTCCTCGAAATAAACCGTATTTACTACTCAACCCGGTAATAAGCGTGATGGATTTCTTTAAAAATATGGAAGATACTGAAATTAAATATCTTTCTGACACTATCTCCACCACGTGGTTTGCCGAGTATCAACAAAAGAAAGTAGATGAACAGTTGTACGAAAACGAACAACGTTATGGATTTCGCTACGCGGACGAGGAGCGGTCGCGCATATTTAAGGAAGTTGTTACTCGCGGGAGCACGGGCTTAAAACAAGATTTACAGCAAGCACGAACCATGTTGCGTGCCTTAGACGCGAAACAGTATCAAGCCTTGGCACGTTACCTTTCTTACCCTCGCGGTACACGAGTGCACGACCGCGAAACCTATCAAACCCTGCTAAGAGCACGACAACTCAACAAACTACTCTCCGGCATGGGCAAAAATCACCTGTCCTTAGTGGGCTTTGACCTGTCAAAAGTGCGCGACTTCTACGCGAAGAGCCTCGCCCAATCCGGTAGCCGCTACCTCAAAACACCCTCTCTTATCGTTACTTTCAACGACTTCCTGACCACCGGCGGACACAACCTGTCTTCGCGTATCAGTAGGGTGAAATCGCTGTCGGGCTACAAGACAAGACCACAAAACACTACCCCAGACCAGTCTTTTTATCCCGCCGAACCTTCGAGTATTTCTCCTAAAGAAGAGAAAGTTATCCCTACAACACCGACAAATGCAACAACACCGGAGCGAACACAAGGAACGCCGAAAACACATACTCCCCCTACCCTACCACACGCTACAGGGAAAACGACAACCATAAGCAAACCAAACACCCCAACCCCCCGAACACTACCCGGGAATGTCCGCCCCCGTGCCAGCGTGATCCCTACCGAAAGAAAATTACAAAGAGGATTCTAACCCAACCCACGAAACGCGCTTTTTTGACGAAAATGTTCCAAAAGACCCCCCAATATTTCCAAAAATGACCCCTGCAAACCCTCGATTACACGACTTCTTTTTGATGTCCCGCAACGGGCTGCTTTTTCCTAAAAGTCCATTTTTTAACCCAAAAATGGACTTTTTTTTAGGCAAAAATGCAAAATTTTGTCATTTTGTGAAAAAACTATTTATTCGATGACTTTTTTATATATTTATAACTTTTTACAGGCATTTATTCAGATTTATTGCCTAAATATTTTAATGTAACTTTTTTTAACATTTTAACCCTTTTTCATGCAAAAATTATATATTAACTTTGTAATATGCTTTAAAAGTATCATTTTATGATAACGCTAACCGCCGTTTTATTAACCAAAGATTTGTTATTGGAAGAAAAGTTATCCGAGTGTATTGCCCGTTTTGGAGAGATTGTTTTGTTGGACAAGATTCGAGACTACAATCATGCTCTCGTGCAATTGAACCGTATCTTGCCGGACATGCTGTTTATTGATATGATTCAAGAATCCTATCCTAAAACAACACTGGTGGATTTTATAAACAAGCCCCCCTTTATCATTGGATTAGTCGACAAACCGGAAGATTGTCATCAATATTTGCAAATGGGGTTCTTCGACTGTATCGTGCTCAATGATTTAACGGTAGATATATTTTATAAAAAAATGAGCAAAATTATAAAATTGGTATCAGACTTACAATCACGATCTTTTGTTGTCCCCGTGTCGGAAGACTCCCCAAAATACGACACAACCAAAATACCTTTACCCGATGAGGCATCGATGTTCGTGAAAAGCAATCACGGGGTAGTGAAAATAAAGTTTAAAGACATCTTATTCATTCAAAACAGCATTACTTTACTCAAAATAAAAATGTTGAATGAAGATGAAATAGACCATAACGATACGCTCAAACATTTTTTAACGCTCTTGCCTCCCGCGCATTTCTTAAGAATCAATCATTCTACCATTGTCAATTTAACCTGCATAGAACAATGGCATAGAGGTAAAATAACCATCAAGGGGAGAACTTTCACCGTGTCGAGAGTCTACACCAAAGCCTTAAAAGAAAAGTTGGGGTTGAGATAATTTGATGCAGCACGGCAACTTCCGTTTTGTCCTTACCGTCTTTGGTGCGCCCGTTGCGCTGTGCAATCCAGGTCGATTGACGTTTTTCGGTAATCGTGTAACGCATATATTCGCTGACATTCAACGAATTGGTGAAAATTTCACGCACCGTTCCGCCACGGATTATTTTGAACATTTTGTTCGATTTGCCAATATCTACCGCATCCTGCGGGTGCATCAGGTTGCTGCCGAAAGTGATTTCGGAGGTCTCGTGTCCTTCGAGGTAAAGCGCGGATGGTAGTGTAAGCGCGAATTTGCCGTTTCACGTCTTCGGGGGCGCGAGTGGGATAAACGTACGCCGCCAGCGCGGGAAAATACGGACTTTCGGAAAGCCGACACATCGCGGCGTTGATTTCGCTGTCGTAATAAGGACGATATTCGTCAAGTAAATCTTGTGTCATAATATTATTTTTTTCTTTTATCAATAAATTTCACAGGTTTGCGGCTCAAATCAGGGAAAATGATTTTTTTCAAATCCTCCGCGTTGCAAATTTCAATTTCGGGCGCAACACGGATTTTGGCACGAAAACGGTCTTTCAAATCCTTTATTAGATTTTTAGATAATAGGTTATTAGACGGCGTTTCAATTGTCTATCATCTAACCGTCTATCATCTATTTCCCGACTTTATCACCCTAATTTTTAACACTTCTATATTCAATTGAATATCAATGCGTTTGTGATTTTTGCGACACAGTTTAGGGTGTCGCGTTAAAAAAATTGCTAACGTTGCAGCATGTATGTACGCGAAAAAACAAACAGGTCGGGCAGCATCAGTGTCGTTGTTATTGAAAAGAAAGACGGCAAGGTTCATTATCTCAAAAGGAATCTTGAAAATGAATGGC
>JAISUP010000085.1 GCA_031272025.1 Bacteroidales bacterium | reverse complement strand
AACACGAACATTATCGCTAACTTAGGCGGTAGTACCCCCGAAGACTATATTGCCGGTGCACGAATGCTCAGTCATTCCGAAGTCGATATCATAGAACTCAACATATCTTGTCCTAACGTGAAAAGCGGAGGTATGGCTTTCGGAATAAAGTCTAATGTTGCCATGGAAATAGTAAAAGATGTAAAATCAGTATGTTTAAAGCCATTGATGGTCAAACTATCCCCAAATGCAGAAAACATTGTTGACATGGCATTAGCCTGCGTGGAGGGTGGAGCAAACTCGCTTTCCTTAGTCAATACTTTTAAGGCAATGGCTATTGATATCTATCGCCGGAAGCCGGTATTTAACAATACTTACGCGGGACTATCCGGAGCCGCGATTAAACCTGTTGCCCTGCGAATGGTACATGAAGTATGCCGACAAGTACATGTGCCCGTGGTAGGTATAGGGGGGATATATACCGCCGAAGATGCCATTTCCTTCATCATGGCAGGTGCTACCGCGATACAAGTCGGCACGGCAAATTTTAGCCACCCTTATGCTTGCTTGAAAATTATTGAAGGTATCCGCGCTTTTATGGAAAAAGAAAACATCAAAACGTTGGAAGATATTAGAGGCATCGTGTAAAATGAATAATGAAATATTTATCGCGAAAACTTTCGCTGGGATAGAACCTTTCTTAAAAGAAGAATTAGAAAACTTGGGAGCACTTGAATGTGAAACCGTGAGCAGAGGCGTGAAATTCAAAGGCGACTTAGCCATGATGTACAAAATCAATTATTTTTCACGACTTTCTTCGCGAGTATTATGGCAAGTAAAAACTTTTCATTTTCATAATAATAATGATTTTTACGATGCCATTTTTCAAATTCCTGTCGAGCGTTATCTGGCGGGAAACGGCACCTTGGCGGTCAGTGCAACGTTGCACGAGAGCATTTTTAAAACCCCACTTTTTGCTGCCTTGCTAACCAAAGATGCGATATGCGACCGTTTTCGAGACCGACAGGGGCAACGTCCTTCTGTAGACAAGGATAATCCTGACGTTCAATTTCATGTACATGTTCATCGCGATGAAGCCTTCTTGTATTTAGACAGTTCGGGAGAATCGCTACACAAACGCGGCTACCGTGTCGCGATCCCCCCCGCGCCTATCAACGAAGTACTTGCCGCCGCCATGCTTTATATTAGTCGTTGGCAAGGCGAGCACGACTTAATAGACTTTACTTGTGGATCAGGAACTATTCTTATTGAAGGAGCCATGAAAGCCCTCGACATTCCCGCGGGTTATTACCGCCATAAATTCGGCTTCTTCTCGTGGCTAAATTTCGATAAAATACAATGGAAAAAAATCATACGGTCAGCGAATATCAAGCAAGATGTTCCCGTGGATTTTTATGGATATGACATATCGGGCAGAGCCATTGGCATGGCGGAAGCCAACGTGAAGTCGGCGCGATTACAAGACTTTATTCAATTAAGAAAGAAACCATTACAGCAAACTACCCCATATCGAGTGCCTGCTTACATTATATCCAACCCACCATATGGGGAAAGATTAGAAAATGAAGATATTCGCGATTTTTACCGAACCATAGGGGATATACTCAAACAACAATATGCAGGGTGTACCGCGTTTATCATCAGTTCAAATATTCCCGCGCTCAAAGCCATCGGGTTGCATCCATCGCTCAAACATACCCTTTACAACGGGGCTTTGGAATGTAAATTGATGAAGTTTGACTTGTATGAAGGTTCCATGTTCGGTTAGCATTTTTTTCAGGTGAAATAAATATTTCGTAGAGGATTCAAAAATATTTACTATTTTTGCAACCTGAAGTGATTTGATAAAAAATAGAAACATGAATTATGAAAATTTAATCAAAAAAGGATGCATAAAAAATTAGTTATCATTCCAACATATAACGAGATAGAGAATATTGAAAATATCATTCGGGCGGTATTCGAAAATTTTGAAACAGACCTTTTGATTATTGACGATGGTTCTCCCGATGGCACGGCTACCAAAGTGAAACAATTGATAAATGAATTTCCGGATCGTTTGTACATAGAAGAGCGTACCGGGAAGCAAGGGTTGGGTACCGCGTATATTCATGGGTTTAAGTGGGGTATTGCCCGTGATTATGATTTTATTTTTGAGATGGATGCCGATTTTTCTCACGACCCCAAGGATTTGTCAAGACTGTATGAGGCTTGCGTGTCGCGAAAAGCCGACCTCGTGATAGGCTCGCGCTACTGTCAGGGGGTAAACGTGCTCAATTGGCCCATGTCGAGACTACTCATGTCGTACTACGGCTCTATGTACGTGCATTTTGTATTGGGTATCCCCGTGCACGACACCACAGCCGGATTCAAATGTTACCGTACTGATGCACTGAAACAAATCGATTTCTCGAAAATACAACATATAGGATATGGATTTCAAATTGAAATGAAATTTAATTTTTACCAAAAAGGATTCCGGATAGAGGAAGTGCCTATTGTATTTAGAGACAGAACATTAGGTACATCAAAAATGAGTTCTGGAATATTCAAAGAAGCCATTTTGGGAGTGATAGGATTGAAAATACGCAGTTGGTTCAACAAAAAGTAAACAGATGTATCTTTAACTTTCCGAAGAAAAGATGAAACAAACTCATATAGAAAATCTTTTGAATAAAGAAACCCTTTTGCCTGCTGATTTGGGCGAGTTGTTGAGAACACGAGGCGAAGACAGGTTGCTGTTATTTGCCAAAGGCGCGGAGGTAAAAAAACAATATGTCGGCAACGTGGTGTATTTTAGGGGATTGATAGAATATGGAAATTTGTGTCGGAAAAATTGTTATTATTGTGGAATAAGAAAAGACAACACGTGCACAGGACGTTACACGATGACCGATGAAGAGGTTATAGATGCGGCACGTTTTGCTTTTCGCGAAGGTTATGCCTCGTTAGTCTTACAATCGGGAGAACTCATGTCAAAATCCCATAGACAACAAATAACTCGTTTGCTACAAATGATTAACCACGCTACAGAAGGAAAAATGGGAATCACGCTCTCTCTGGGAGAACAAGACATGGAAACGCTTGCAGAATGGAGAAATGCCGGTGCCCGTCGTTATCTTTTGCGCATCGAAACTTCTAATCCTCATTTGTATTCACGCTTGCACCCCCAAGATGCACAACACGATTTTAAACAACGAATAGAAACCCTGAAAATGCTAAAAAATCTTGATTATCAAGTTGGAACAGGAGTAATGATTGGGTTGCCTTTTCAAACGATAGAAGATTTGGCAAATGATTTATGCTTTTTTCGCGACTATGACATCGACATGATTGGTATGGGACCTTACATAGAGCACGAACATACCCCTCTTTACGCGTACAGGCAAAGTCTATTGCCTCAAGCCGAACGCTTTGACCTGGGATTAAAAATGATTGCCCTTGCCCGTATCATGATGAAAGACATTAATATTGCCGCCACGACAGCCATGCAAGCCATAGATAAAATGGGTAGGGAAAAAGCACTCAAAGTAGGTGCAAACGTGATGATGCCTAACCTTACCCCCCAAAAATACAGGGAAAACTATTTGCTCTATCAAGATAAACCTTGCACAGACGAAGAAGCCGAACAATGTAAAAAATGTCTCGAAATTAGAGTGAAATTAGCGGGAGACCAAATTGGGTACAAAGAATGGGGCGATTCTAAACATTATGCCAACAGAATTAAAAGAAAAACGGATTAAATGTTTTTTTTGTTCAAATTACCCCGTAATTCGAGAATTTCATGTACCTTTGCACCCTTAAATTTATCATTGAATATGAACATGAGTTTTTATGAGAAAAAGTAAGAAAAATACATCACCGGTAACGGCATACGAGGGTAACATTGAAGAACTTATTATTCAAGCACTCTTGGAAAAAGGAGCACAAGATGTGGTATCTATCAACTTGAAACCTGTTCGTCATGTGCTTTTCGATTATTTTATTATCTGCACGGGAACATCAAAACCTCACGTGGAAACATTAACCGATTTCGTGATAGAAACGACCAAAAAACAAGCGGGGATACGCCCTGCCTTCGTGGAAGGTACACTCAATAACGAATGGGTTTTATTAGATTATTTCAATGTCATTGTACATGTTTTTCAACCCGAAGCAAGACAGTATTATAGCATTGAAAAATTGTGGAATGATGCTGAAATTCAACATTTTTAAATTAAAAAAAACGAACAAACAATAGCGCATGGAAAGCAACGCGAATCATAACCCCAAGAAACAGGACGAGCAACGACAAGTTACGCCTCCTACATTTTCCCGTCCTAATAAAAAAAAGTTTAATATATGGTGGATTTACATGCTGGTTATTGCCATGATTTTTGGCTATTATTGGTATAATAATAACTCTGCATCAACCCGCGAAACAGATAACGTGAAGTTTAAAGAAATGGTTGTTCGTAAAGAAATCAAAGCATTGGAGTATATCCAAAACGACAGCCGTGTAAATATTTATCTTAAAGACAGTGCTATAAAGAACAATCCTGCTTATGAAAAATTTAGGGAGAATTATGTTCGCATCCCGCAATTTTTTATAAAAGTAGCAGATTATAAGGTATTTAGAGATGATTTGCAACAAATAAAGTCAGAAGCACTTGCTCGTGAAATACAACACGACAGTATGGCTTCTCCTTCTTCTATACAAAAAACGTATGATTTTCCTATTAAAGAAGACACGAGTGGCGACTGGAGCATGCAGTTATTTTGGATATTACCGTTCATACTCATTATCGTTTTCTTTTTTTATTCTACTCGTGCCATGCGCGGCGGTGGCGGTGCGGGTGGCTTGTTCAACATTGGCAAATCGCGTGCGCAACTATTTGATGAGAAATCAGAGAATAACGTTTCTTTTAAGGATGTTGCCGGATTGGAAGGGGCAAAATATGAAGTAGAAGAAATCGTTGATTTCTTAAAAAATCCCAAGAAATACACCGAATTAGGCGGTAAAATTCCGAAAGGTGCTTTGTTAGTAGGTCCTCCGGGTACAGGGAAAACGCTATTGGCAAAGGCTGTCGCGGGGGAAGCTAAAGTACCCTTCTTTTCACTGTCAGGTTCTGATTTCGTGGAAATGTTCGTTGGCGTGGGTGCATCGCGCGTGCGAGACCTCTTTAAAACCGCGAAATCAAAGGCTCCTTGTATCATCTTTATAGACGAGATAGATGCTATTGGACGGGCACGAGGCAAAAATGTAATGAGTGGGGCAAACGACGAGCGTGAAAGTACCCTTAATCAACTGCTAACCGAAATGGATGGCTTCTCCTCAAATACAGGAGTTATTATATTGGCTGCAACGAATCGTGCCGATGTGCTCGATAGGGCATTGCTGCGTGCAGGTCGTTTTGACCGCCTGATTCACGTTGAATTGCCTAACCTTAACGAGCGACAAGGTATATTTGAAGTCCATGTGAGAAATCTTAAATTGGGCGATGACGTTAATTTAGAATTTTTCGCCAAACAAACTCCCGGCTTTTCGGGTGCCGATATTGCCAATGTTTGTAATGAAGCCGCGTTGATTGCCGCTCGAAACTCGAAAAAGAAAATTGAAAAAGAAGACTTCCTCGCCGCGATAGACCGCATTATCGGGGGCTTGGAAAAAAGAGGCAGTATTATCTCCCCCAAAGAGAAACAAGTTATTGCCTATCACGAATCGGGACACGCCTCAGTAAGTTGGTTGCTGGAACACGCGGCTCCATTAGTAAAAGTTACCATTGTCCCGCGCGGGAAAGCCCTCGGCGCGGCGTGGTACTTGCCCGAAGAACGAAACCTGACTACTTTTGACCAATTATTTGACGAGATGACGGCAACCTTGGGCGGTAGAGCCGCGGAAGAGGTCATCTTTGACCAAATATCTACCGGTGCACTCAACGACCTCGAACGCGTAACCAAACAAGCCTATTCTATGGTAGTCTACTATGGCTTAAATAAAAAAATAGGAAATCTCAGTTTTTACGACTCTACCGGACAACAAGAATATACCTTCGGAAAACCATACAGCGAAAAAACAGCCCAAAGTATCGACGAAGAAATTCACGAACTCGTGGAATCTGCCTATACCCGTGCCAAAAATATATTGTTAGAAAACAAAGATAAATTGACAGAACTCGCAGGTATCTTGTTAGATAAAGAAGTGCTCTTTGCCGATGACCTGGAAAGAATTTTTGGGAAAAGAACATTTGATAACAAAGTCGTATAAAAAACAAGACATGAAATATTTGTTTTCCATTGCTTTTTTTGTCATTATATACAACCATTCCATTTTTTCACAAACATTGCCGCCCGTGTTTGGTAATGAAATGGAAGGTAAAGTGTTTCACGATACGAGGGTACGCTCATATCTTACCCCACAGCGCATCATTTGGAAATACGATGGGGAAGGAAGACTTATTAAAAATGAAAATGTCTTGCTTTCAAAGGGACATAACGGGCAAGGTGAACTATCTTCGTTAAAAGGTTGTATGATGAAAAGTACAGCAAACGAGCGCCCGTCTATTGTACTTGATTTTGGAAAAGAAATACAAGGAGGTATTCAAATTGTTACGACTGCCGAAGGGGGCGACCATCGTGCGGTAAGACTGCATGTCCGCTTGGGCGAATCTGTAACAGAAGCCATGACCCCGATAGGTAAAAAAGAGTCCAATAACGACCATGCCTCCCGTGACTTTGTTATGGACGTGCCTTGGCTTGGTGTCGCCGAATTTGGTAATAGTGGATACCGGTTTGCCTATATAGAACTCGTAGAACCCAACATGGAAATCTTTATCAAAGAAATTAACGCCATATTTGTCTATCGCGATATTCCATATCTCGGTTCTTTTACATGTAACGACCATAGAATAAATGAAATATGGCTTACCGGAGCATATACCGTACATCTTAACATGCAGCAATATATATGGGACGGGATCAAACGAGACCGTTTGGTGTGGATTGGCGACATGTTTCCCGAAGTCATGACCGTGAACACAGTCTTTGGATATAATGAAGTAATTCCAAAAAGTTTAGACCTTGCTAAGGACATCACCCCATTACCCGGTTGGATGAATGGCATTAGCGCGTATTCGCTATGGTGGATTATTTGTCAACATGAATGGTATCGCTACCAAGGGGACCTCACTTATCTTAAACAACAACAATCCTATCTCACGGGGCTACTTCATCAAGTCATATCCAAAGTAGACAGCACGGGGTTGGAACAATTGGACGGTTGGCGTTTCCTTGACTGGGCTTCAACGCCCAACAGCGAAGGAGTACGTGCAGGGTTACAAGCATTGTCGGTCATGGCACTACGTGCCGGAGCCAACCTTTGCCAAATATTAGAAGACCAAAAATTGTCTTCCCAATGTGAGCAAATGGCAAATTTTATGCAAAAACAAATTTTACCACACAATCACTTAAAACAAGGGGCGGCACTACAAGCCTTGGCTGGAATTATTCCTGCAAAACAAGCCCACGATGAGGTCATTGGGGTAGGAGGTGCCAAAGATTTTTCAACATTCTACGGCTACTATATGCTACAAGCACAAGCAAAAGCAGGGGAATATCAAGCCGCTTTAGACATTATAAGACAATATTGGGGCGGCATGCTCGATATGGGGGCAACCACGTTTTGGGAAGACTTTAACGTGGAATGGCTCCCTGATGCAGGACGTGTTGATGAAATAGTCCCCGAAGGGAAAAAAGATATTCATGCCGATTTTGGAGATTATTGTTACAAACAATTGCGACATAGTTTATGCCACGGGTGGGCTTCGGGACCTACGGCATGGCTTACCGAACACGTGTTGGGCGTACAAGTTGTAGAACCGGGCTGCAAAATCCTTCGCGTACAACCTCACCTTGCCGACCTGCAATGGGTAGCAGGAACATTTCCTACTCCTAACGGGATTGTCTACATTAAACACGAGAAATTACCCACGGGTAAAATAAAATCTACAATAAAAGCACCCAAAGGGGTGAAAATAATCAGGTAACTTATGCGACTACAAGATCAGAGGTCTCTTTCCCGTTGTCTACGCCCCCCTTATTTGTGCGCGGGAGATACCGTTGCACTTGTTGCACCTGCCCGCAAAATTAGCCTCGAAGAAGTTCGCCCCGCGATACAATGGCTACAGTCCGCAGGGTTTAAAGTCAAACAAGGGAAACATCTCTTTGCAGAAGCAAATCAATACGCCGGTAGTGATAAACAACGCGCTAACGATATGCAAGAAATGATCGATAGCGAGGAGGTTAAGGCTATACTTTGTGCCCGTGGCGGTTACGGTACCGTACGTGTCATTGACAAAATTAATTTCTCTCCTTTGCGCGAAAATCCCAAATGGTTGTGTGGCTACAGCGACATTACCGCTCTTCATGCTCATCTATACAGCCATTTGCATCTCGCGACTATTCATTCCACTATGCCGCTCAATATAACCTCTTCTATTATTCAAACTCCAACTTGTACAACTCTTTTAGATGCTTTGACCGGTCAAAATTTGATGTACTCGTTTCCCGCGCACCCGTGCAACCGTAGCGGGGAGGCAACCGGAACATTGGTCGGCGGTAATTTATCCGTATTGTATTCTATATTAGGTTCGTCTTCCGATTTTCATACCGACAACACGATTCTTTTTCTTGAAGATACCGATGAATACTTGTATCATATTGACCGTATGATGGTGAATTTTAAACGAACAGGCAAATTGTCGCGATTGGCAGGCTTAGTAGTAGGGGGTATGAGCCGAATGAACGACAATAGCATTGCTTTCGGTAAAAACGCGCAGGAAATTATTGCCGAACATTGTCGCGACTACTCATTCCCGCTCTGTTTCAATTTACCGGTAGGACATCAACCCGACAATAGGGCTTTGCGTTTGGGAACTCCCGCCTCTCTTGTCGTGAACGAAAACAACAGTACCTTAATCATGAACCCATAAATCTATTAACCATATCGGCAATGAACTATCTTTCTGTTGAAAAATTGGCTAAATCTTATGGGGAAAAAAAACTTTTCGAGGATATTACTTTTGGTATAGAAAAGGGACAAAAAACGGCTCTAATCGCGCGTAATGGTACCGGAAAAAGTACTCTGTTAAATATTATCGCCGGCTTAGAAGAAGCCGACAAAGGAAGTGTGGTAACCCGACAAGGTATTAGCGTGTCGTATCTTCCGCAAGTAGACTGTTTCTCCGGCGATACCTCCATTATTGATACCATTTTCTCAACTCAATTACCTGTTATACAAGTTATTAAAGAATACGAAACTTGTATGGAACTTTCAAAACAGAACTCTTCCCCACAATTGTTACAACGAATGGAAAAAGCCATGGAACGCGTGGATAGCCTGAACGCGTGGGATTTCGAAAATAAAGTGAAAGAAATCTTGTCGAGATTTGGAATTCATGACATTTTTCAGCCTATCGGGGCTTTGTCGGGCGGTCAGCGCAAAAAAACAGCCCTCGCCAAGACCCTTATCGCCGACACAGACTTGCTCATCCTAGACGAACCTACCAATCATTTGGATATAGATATGATAGAATGGCTCGAAGAATACCTTACTACCTCTAATACAACGCTACTCATGGTTACTCATGACCGCTACTTTCTGGATAAAGTATGCAATGATATTATAGAAATAGAAAACCAACAACTCTATCGTTATAAGGGAAAATACGACTATTTTTTGGATAAAAAAGCGCAACGTATTGCCAACGAAAACGCCGAGCACGAAAAAATAACAAGCCTTTATCGCAAAGAATTAGAGTGGGTACACACGTCCCCACAAGCACGTACTACCAAAGCAAAAGCCCGGATCAATGCTTTTGAAGACTTAAAAACAGAAGCCATGAAACGCAAAAATCCTACCCCGGAAGCCTTTAAGGTACAAACCGAACGCATTGGAAATAAAATATTGGAAATTAATAATTTAGATTTTTCTTATGGAGAACATCTGCTCATAGAAGATTTTTCTTATGTCTTTAAAAAAGGAGAAAAATGTGGTATTGTTGGAAAAAATGGTACCGGAAAAAGTACATTTTTAAAACTCATTGCCAAAGAGTTACACCCCGTTGCCGGTAAAATTATCCCAGGATTAACTATCAAATTTGGATATTTCTCACAAGAAGGGTGGGAGGTCAAAGGTAACAAACGCATTATTGACCTCGTGAAAGAATTTGCCGAAGTTATTCGCACCGACACGGGAAACTATATCAGCGCATCGCACTTCTTAAATCATTTCGGGTTCAAATACGAACAACAATATACTTATTATGAAGATTTAAGCGGGGGAGAAAAACGAAAACTCTATCTATTGGTTACGCTCTTGCAAAACCCTAATTTCCTTATTCTTGACGAACCTACTAATGACTTTGATATTGACACGCTTAACTTACTCGAAGATTTTCTAACTCACTATAAAGGCTGCCTGCTTATCGTGTCGCACGACCGTTGGTTTATGGATAAGTTGGTCGACCACCTCTTTGTTTTCGAGGGAAATGGAAAAATAAAAGACCACTATGGCAACTACACCGAATACAGGTTGGAAAAAGAACGACAAGCACGAAAACAAAAACAAATAAATCATGCAGAAAAAGAAAAGCCAAATGAACTCATTATCAATCAATCTACTACAACACGAAAACTGTCTTATAAGGAAAAACAGGAATTAGAAACCTTAGAATACAATATCGCTGTTTATGAAAAGGAAAAACAGGATTTGGAAACATGTATGAGTGCAGGGGATGGTAACTCTAACGACTACCTGACTTGGACTACTCGTTACAAAGAAGTGCAAGAAACCCTTGATACCGCGATGTTTCGTTGGATGGAATTAGAAGAAAAAAAAGAGGCTTTTGAGACAGCCTCTAAATAGCTTGTTCTTTACAAGTACATTTTTAATCTCTTATTTTTCGATTCTTGACGCAGACGTTTGAGGGCACGCTCTTTGATTTGTCGCACCCGTTCTCTTGACAGGTCAAACATGTCGCCAATTTCGTCGAGTGTGCACTCGTGCGGGCAGTCAATCCCGTAAAAAAGTTTGATAATGTCTCTTTCTTTTTCGGAAAGGGAGGCGAGCACGTCTCTAACCTCTGCCGAAAGGGACTGTCTCATCAAAATGGTATCCGTGTCCTCTTCGTTATCGAAAACAAAGGTATCGATAAATTTGGTTTCCTCGTCAGGAGATATTGGAGATTCGATGGATTGAGGGTGGCTATTCATTTTCAAGATTTCCGCTACTTTATAGGCGGGCAAATCCACGGAATCGGCAATCTCGTCAATGGTGGGAATGCGCTGTAATTCCTGTTCCAATTTCGCGATTTCCTTTTTTAGACGATTGATGGTACCTACTTGATTGAGAGGTAATCTCACGATACGCGATTGATCGGCAATTGCTTGTAAAATGGCTTGACGAATCCACCATACCGCGTATGAGATAAATTTAAACCCGCGGGTTTCGTCAAAACGCTTAGCGGCTTTGATTAGCCCCACGTTGCCCTCATTGATTAAATCTTGCAAGGATATTCCCTGATTTTGGTACTGTTTTGCTACAGATACTACAAATCGTAAATTTGTAACCGTTAGTTTTTCAAGGGCTTTCATATCCCCTTGTTTGATTTTACGCGCCAATATCACTTCCTCTTCGGCAGTAATCATAGGTTCTTTTCCAATATCAGCCAAATAGCGATCAAGAGATGCTGTGTCACGATTCGTGATGGACTTTGAAATTTTTAATTGTCTCATAAAAAGATATAATTACTTTAATGTCAATACAATATTTTTTTCGTTGTTCTTCCTCAAAAATTTAATATGCAACTCGTCTCCCGGAGAATACTGGGCAACGACTTCTCTTAATTCAGATACCGAGTTCACGGGATGTTTCTCTATTTCTAAAAGAATATCGCCCACTTGTAATCCCGCGTGCCGTGCTGATCCATTTTCTGATAAGTCGGTGATGTATAATCCTTTTACTTCTGCCAAATGTAATTCTTCTGCCATTTCATTGGTTACTTCCATAATGGTAGTACCCAAAGCCGCGCGTCGAACTTCACCGTAATTTTTTAAGTCATCGGCAATTTTTTTCGCGATATTGGCAGGAATAGCAAATGAATATCCTGTAAAATAGCCATTTCCGGTAGCAATAGCCGCGTTGATGCCTATTAAATCACCTCGCGCGTTGACCAAAGCACCTCCACTATTTCCTCTATTCACGGCGGCATCCGTTTGAATATAGGCTTCGATGATGGTTTTACCGCCTTGCAAAAATGTGTTGAGATTACGGGCTTTCGCGCTCACGATACCTGCCGTAACCGTAGAGTTAAGATTCA
Source organism: Bacteroidales bacterium (assembly GCA_031272025.1). GTDB lineage: Bacteria > Bacteroidota > Bacteroidia > Bacteroidales > WCHB1-69 > JAGVVH01. Next base: position 4,732 of record JAISUP010000085.1, on the reverse strand, counting down.
TGGGATTGCCTACCGCCAAAACCCATTCGCCAATTTTTACCTCATCAGAGTTCCCCCACGAGAGCGTGGGCAAATTTGAAGCATCTATTTTTAATAACGCGAGGTCGGTATATGGGTCCAATCCAACGATAACTGCCTCGTATTCACGCTTGTTATTCAATGTTACCGTGATATGGTCTGATTTTTCTACTACATGATTATTGGTAACAATATAACCATCGGGGGAAATAATAACCCCTGACCCGCTTGCCATAATGGGATATTTTGAAGAATTATAACCGCGGTATTGCCGCAAATAACTGTCATCAAAAAATAAATCCCACAAAGTTGTTTTTCGTACAAATTCCGTTTTAATATGTACCACAGCATGTACCGACTTTTCAGCGGCGTAGGTTAAGTCGGGATAGGTGCTTTGTATGTATACAGGTTCGTGGCGGGAATGTTCTTCAATGGCACTTGTTGAAGAAACCGCCGGAGAGGAATGCGTGCATGAAATCATCAAAAAAAATGACAAAACATTAGATAACAACATTTTATAATATTTTTTACGATTGATAAATGACATTTTTTCTACGATATACTTATACTGTTACTGTTTAATGACAATATATAAACGAAAATGTTTAAAAAAAATTATATAAAAAATATTCTTTTTGGACGTTTTTCTTATTCTTCCAATAAATCAGGACGCAGTCTACGGGTTCGGATAAGTTGTTGCTCTATTTTCCATTCTTTTATAAGTTTTTCATTGCCGGATAAAAGTATGTCTGGTACTTTATTACCGCGAAAGTCGGACGGACGTGTGTAAACCGGTGCCGACAATAGTCCGTCTTGAAAAGAATCGGACAAAGCGGAGGTCTCATCATGAAGTACACCCGGTATGACCCGCGCGATGGCATCTACCACCATCATTGCCGGTAACTCGCCCCCGGAAAGGACAAAGTCTCCAATGCTAATATCTTCCGTAACAAACATCTGTCGTGCACGCTCGTCTATTCCTTTGTAATGCCCACACAAAATAATAATATTTTGTAATAAAGAGAGACGATTGGCGGTCGATTGTTTGAAGGGTTGCCCGTCAGGGGTCATGAATAGTACTGCATCGTAAGTTCGCTGTGCAAACAGATGCTCGCAGCAACGGGCAAGTGGCTCTATCATCATCACCATGCCCGGCTCGCCCCCGAAAGGATAGTCATCAACCCTGCGATGTTTGTCGGTAGAAAAATCCCGAATATCGTGTAAATGCACTTCTAAAATCTCTTTGGCTATGGCACGTTTGAGAATGGAATGAGAAAAAATGCCATCGAACATGCCGGGGAAAAGGGTCAGGATATCTATTCTCATAAGGTTATAGTTTTTCTATGATCATTAGCCCGTCGCGAAAAGGAAGCAGTAGGTTTCGCACGCGCGGGTCCTCTTGTATTTTTTGATTAAAAGCACGAGTGGCGAGAGTTTCTTTATCGGGACGGGGAGTATCTTCTATTACTTTTCCACTCCACAACACGTTATCCGCGAGTATGAGCGCGTTGGAACTCATACGGGGTAAAAGTAATTCATAACAAGCAAGGTATTCGGTTTTGTCGGCATCGAGTAAAACAAAATCCCAAGTCTCGTTCAGGCGAGGAATTATTTCTAAGGCTGCCCCTACGTGCAACATGATTTGTTCGCTTACTCCTGCCAATTTAAAATGAGCACGCAATTCATCTTCTAATTCATCTTCTTTTTCTATGGTATGTAAAATGGCATCAGTAGGCATAGCCCATGCCATGCTAATCGTGGCATAGCCGGTAAATGCACCTACTTCAAGAACGCGTCGCGGTTGTCGCCACCGCACGAACATGGCAAGCAACTCGCCCAATAATTGTCCTGATAACATGCGAGGACGACTATGCCGCAAATGCGTGTGCCGATATATTTTGTGCAACAATTCAGCCTCGCGAGACGTGTGTGCTTCGCAATATTCTTCTATCGCTTTTGGCAACAAATCTATCATGGTCGTATTCTCTTTTAGAATCACGCTTCTCCCATAATGTTATCTACCTCTTTTTCGGTTTGCAGCAGTTTGTCTTTGCAAATTTTAATCAGAAAAGAAGCCCGTTTCATTTGTTCGGCAAGTTCGTCTACCGAAATGTCATCATTTTCCATACGTTTCACTATATCTTGAATTTCTGTGTAGGCTTCCGTGTAAGAAGGTATTTTTTCTTGTTCCATAAAACTATTCTACTTGTTTCGTCCTTGCATCATTGTCATACTCGCTTCTATCGCGGCATTGTATTGCAACCCGGGATAGTCTTTCAATATGTATGGTGTCATGGAATATGAATATTGCTTAATAATGCCGGGAATAATCAGCAGCAAAGACCACAAAAAGGTATACAATGCCGTGAGCAACATTGTTCCTAAATAACGACCATATTCTTTAAAAGGGGAAAACAATTGGTACCTCAATTCATAACGTTCCCTTTCGCATTGTGATAAAGCGCGTGCTTTTAATTCGGCATTTGTAATCATAATGGTTTATTTTTTTGTTCTAATTTTCTTATATATTTTTTCGCGTTATCGGCGATGGTTTCTCCTTGTGTGAGCCACGGTGAATTGGGGTAATTAAATTTCAGAGCATCAAACGAGGCAATACATTCTTGAAACCGTTCGTGCTGCTTGCTCAATACACTTTTTTTGGCATATTCATAATTGCTTTTCACCACGATAAAGGCGGCTTCTGAGGCATAAGATGATGAAGCAAATTCTTTTTGAAAATTTTTACCGGCAATGCGCACGGCTCTATAATTTCCCGTGTTATAATATAACTTTAAGATTTCAAAATCTTTACATGCCAATTTATTATTCAATTCATCTAACATGGCATTACATTCTAACAGGAAGGAACTTCTGGGGTAGCGTTGCAAAAATTGGTCTATTTCTTCTATCGCGTAGCGGGTTTCAAATTGGTCTAAACTATAATAGGGAGAGAGGTGATAAATGGCTTGCACACATTTGTAATAGGCTTCCTCCGCACGAGCGGTACCGGGATATTGCTGCGCGTATTCTTTAAAGTGAAATGCCGCCATCTCGTAATTCTTATTTTTAAAATAACAATCGGCAAAAATAAACAAAATCGTGTCTGCCCGCGAAGTGCCCATAGAAAGCGGGTATAATTCTTCAAATAACTTTGCCGCCGACAAAAACTGTTCGTTGCCATAGTGTTTCATCGCTTTCTCGTAGTTTTTCTCGAAAGTCTCGAATGTAATTCTCTTTTTACCCCCGCTACGTGTTTGATACGTGTTTTTGCTTTGTTTTTCCTTTTTTGTCGTGTCCCCGGGTAAGAACATGCCCCCGCGACAAGATATTTTCTCGCCTACAAAACTCTTTTTCGTGGGGAGAACCTCGTGCCCGTACACGAACATGTTCCCTGCAAAAAACACGATTAAACTAATTATCAGTACGATATGTTTCAAGATATTCTTTATTTTATACGCGAGCAAAGATACATTTTTTTTTGTAAAAAAGGTAAAAAAAATTATTCGTTTGTGTGTAATTGAAAATTTTATGCTATCTTTACAGTCTTTTAAATTTTTTTTGATATGAAAACAAATAAAACAGTAACAAAAGTATTGGCGGCATTTTTTTCGGTCGCCCTGATGATTGGCGGCGGCATACTGCTCGAAAAGACCGTCAATGATTTTTATCTTTCAACACCCGCGATGACGACACTCGGATTTGCCCTGCTGTCGGTATTCATGTACGTGGCGGGCGCGACCATTATCAGCAACTGCGCCGACGACAGTCGCGAGATCAAAAACTCCCGTGTTTTTGGCGGATTTCACCATGGCGTTATCTTCGCCCTTATTGGTATCGCCGCAGGCGCGCTACTGCTGGGCTTCAATACCGGCTTCCTCAATCCGGTGTGGAAAGATTATTTCTTTTCGTGGTATATGTTGATAGCGGTTTTGGGCGTTATCTGCATCTTCCGGCGGCATATTGTCACTGGAATAATCATGGTTGCCGCGGGTAAATTTTTCCTTATCGACAAAGCGGCTGCCCTGTTCCCCGGCGATGTTATTTTTGAAAAGTTTATAAGCACTTATTGGCCTGTTTTGCTGATCGTGGTATGTGTCCTGATACTGCTGGCTATAGTTTCGCGTCCCCTGCGCTACGGCAAAAGCAATTACAAAGGTCAGTGGAAAGAAAATTATGTGGCAACGGAAGCCGAAAATAAGGATGGCGAAATTAATTACCGCTTTATCTTTGCCGGCGCCGAACAGGTTATCCTCGCCCCTGTTTTCCGCGGAGGATCGGTGGAAGTTGTTTTCGGCGGGATGGTGCTTGACCTGCGGCGTACAACCCTTCCCGAAGGTGAAACATTCCTGCATGTCCGCGCCCTGTGCGGAGGCTTGCAGATTAATGCCCCCGACAGTTGGGAGATAGAATTTCGCACCAAAGCATTCGTCGGCGGCGTGAACGATGAGCGTCCCAAAAACATCGACAAAGACCCCTCACGCAAACTCATAATAACTGCCAATTGTACTTTCGGAGGTATTAATTTGAAAAAATATAGTTATCTTTGTCGGGTGAAATTATTAAATAAAAGTAAATAATATTGTAATATATAACATATAAAAAATGAAGAAATTGAGATTTTTATCTATGGTAATGCTGTGTGGTTTCATGTCGGCATACAGCGCACCTGTAACCCCACAACAAGCGCGAAATATTGCCAATAAATTGGTACAGC
>JAISUP010000082.1 GCA_031272025.1 Bacteroidales bacterium | reverse complement strand
GCTTTGCCTTCGCGATGACGGGACGACCTTCAGGCTTCGCCTTCGCGATGACGATACAACCTTCAGGCTTCGCCTTCGCGATGACGGCACGACCTTCAGGCTTCGCCTTCGCGATGACGATACAACCTTCAGGCTTCGCTTTCGCGATGACGATACAACCTTCAGGCTTCGCTTTCGCGGGAATGACGGGATAGGAAACCGTCATCGCGGGCTCGACCCGCAATCTCCTGATAAAGCGGGGGATTCACCCTCTCCATTCTCCATTCTCAATTCTCAATTCTCCATTCTCAATTCTGAATTCTAAATTCTCAATTCTCACACGAACCAATATGTCAAAGAACTTTTCTATTGTTTTTTTCTTATTTCAATAATTTTTTTCGGAGCCCAAGCGTGTCGGCTTTCAGCACGAATGCCGTGAGCGGCGCGGCATGGGCATGATATTCTTTTTCTGTCCAGATATTTTTCTCGTATAATTTTCTATATAAGGTTATCTTTTTTATATAACGTTTTTTACTTGCACGGGTAAGTTTTAAGGCATGATGAAACACCCGGTAGCCCAAAAAACTAAGCCCGCGCGAAGTCCGGTTGAGGCAAATTTCTTTTAACTCCAAATGAAGTTGGTTTTGTATAAAATCTCTCAGTTTTTCTACTTTCAAGAGTAAGGTTTCTTTATCATTGCCCCATAGCAACATGTCGTCCATGTAGCGCGCGTAGTGTTGGGTTTTCAGGGTTTCTTTTATAAAATGGTCGGCATGACCAAGATAGAAATTGGCAAAATACTGGGAGGTGAGGTTGCCGATAGGAAGCCCTTTGGGTGGATAGTGGTTAGTGGATAGTGGATAGTGGGTAGTGCCGTCATGGGGAACCTGTGCCGCGATCCCCTGATGTTGCAGGAGATTCCCGCTTTCGCGGGAATGACGGCATTGTCGCGAGGGGCAAGCAGGTAGGCATGGCAATGTGCCCGCGTTCTCTGCGTCTTCTTCGCGTTCTCCGCGTTCTCCGCGTGAAAAACCGCCTTCGCCGGGATGAGGACACTGATACGAATCAATAATCCTGTCAAAGGCATCAAGCACGAAAGGGTCTTTTATTTTCCGGCGTAGCATTTGTTTGAGTACTTCGTGGTCAATGTTGTCGAAGTATTTTCGTATATCAAGTTTGACAAACCATTGCATTTTCCGGCTGTTTTCTTGTGCTTTTTCCAATGCTTTGTACTGACCTTTTCCTACGCGGCAGGCATAACTGTCGGCGATTTGAAAGCGGTCGAAGATTTCATGGCACACGTTCATGAGCGCGTGCTGCACTACCCTGTCGCGAAACTCGGCGGCATAAATCACGCGCTCTTTAGGCTCGTAAACCTTAAAACTGTTGTATTTGCCCACCCTAACGCTTTGATTCAAAAAGTCGTTCCTGATTTTCACAAACTCTTGTTCCATGTCGCCAAACAACCATTCCTGCACTGCCTGCTTGCGGTGCTTGCCTTTGCTCGCCAAATAAAAAGCATAACGTATGTTATCCATGTCTGCAACCTTTTCTATCAAATTTCCAAAACGCTTCATTTTAATTGACAGTTGGAGAATGGAGAATGGAGAGGGTGAATCCCCCGCAACGGTGCCGTCATTCCCGCGAAAGCGGGAATCTCCTGCAAATATATCCCATTCCTTTCCATAATCTTTATTCCATTCTCCATTCTCCATTTTCCATTCTCCATTCTCCATTCTCCATTTTACATTCTAAATTCTAAATTCTCCAAGTTCTCCACGAGTCTTTTCGCGTATTTATCTTTTCTTTCTTTTTTTATCTCGGGGTTATCCATAATTGCTTTCAAAGTCAGTTCTGGCAGGGTTGCCATGATGAGCAATTCTTTGTCGGAAAAGATATTATAGTTTTGTTGAATGGCATCCTCATCGGCTATTTTTTGTCGGCGTACCCGCAGTTGCTCGAAGATTTCTTTTTGTTTGTCGTCTAAGTTTTTCTTCATTTGCTCTATGTCTTCCTTGTATTTTCCTTTGAGCATTTGCCGGGTTGCCTCTTCGGCAGAGAGCATCTTGTCGCCCTCGATATACCATATTCTAAAACTCCAAAACATGAACCCTTCGCTGTCCACGTGTTCTTTATCCACGATACGTATAACCTTATGGGTGCGCAAAAAGATATTCATCTCTTCCTGCATCGCACCGTTATCGTGCACTGAAATGTAAAAAATCTTTATCTGCATCTTTTTTTAATTGACAGTTGGAGAATGGAGAATGTAAAATGTAAAATGTAAAATGAAGAATGGAGAGGGTGAATCCCCCGCGACAGTCCCGTCATCGCGAAGGCGAAGCCTGAAGGTCGTCCCGTCATCGCGAAGGCGAAGCCTGAAGGTCGTCCCGTCATCGCGAAGGCGAAGCCTGAAGCGATCCAGTTTACGGCTTCCCTGATTGTTTCCTGCCAGCCCCCCGCGAAAGCGGGAATCCCCCTGCAACGGTGCCGTCATCGCGAAGGCGAAGCCTGAAGGTCGTCCCGTCATCGCGAAGGCGAAGCCTGAAGGTCGTGCCGTCATCGCGAAGGCGAAGCCTGAAGCGATCCATTTTACGGCTTCCCTGATTGTTTCCTGCCTTGCCCCCCGCGAAGGCGCTTTTTCACGCAGAGAACGCGAAGAAGAGGCGGAGCATGCGGATACCTGCCTCTCACGAAGGCGGAAAACCTCCGCGATAATGCCGTCATGCCCGCGAAGGCGGGAAGAGGCTGATAAAGCAGGGGATTGCGGGTCGAGCCCGCAATGACGGCTCATTATCTTGTCATGCCCGCGATGATTAAGCATTCCTTCATTCCTTCATTCCTTCATTCCTTCATTCCAACTGACAACTCCTAAATTTCTAATGGGTAGTGGTTTTTCATGCGGAGAACGCGAAAAAGACGCGGAGCACGCGGATACCTGCCCCCCGCGAAGGCGGCAATCCCCTGCAACAATGCCGTCATTCCCGCGAAAGCGGGAATCCCCTGCTTTATCAGGAGATCGCGGGTCAAGCCCGCAATGACGGGCTTTTAAGACAGCCTCCAGAAGATAAACTCGTTTTGCTCAAGTCCCGTGGGGACGACATTTGCAAGCAAAGACAAGTGTCATCCCCGCGGGAAAAATAGCACCTCAAAAAAAGAATTAACCACGAGGGTGCAAATCTCAAAATTTACGCGTATTTTTGCATTTTCTTTTAAAAGAATAACATATCATTAAAAAAGAATAAGTTATGTCTAATTTGAACAAAGAAACGGGAACGCCGGTCGTGAAAAGAGGTCTGGCAGAGATGTTGAAAGGTGGGGTTATCATGGATGTGGTGAATCCTGAGCAGGCAAAGATTGCCGAAGAAGCGGGTGCCGTAGCGGTGATGGCATTGGAGCGTGTGCCGTCTGATATCAGGGCGCAAGGAGGGGTCGCGCGCATGTCTGACCCGGAAATGATTCAAGGCATACAGAAAGCGGTATCCATTCCGGTTATGGCGAAAGTACGCATTGGGCATATCGTGGAGGCACGGGTTTTAGAAGCCTTAGATATTGATTTTATTGATGAAAGCGAAGTGCTGACTCCTGCCGACAACCGGTATCATATCCTGAAGTCGGAATTTAGGGTACCTTTCGTGTGTGGTGCCCGTGACTTAGGAGAGGCATTGCGCCGCGTGGGAGAAGGTGCGGCAATGATTAGAACTAAAGGAGAAGCCGGTACCGGAGACATCGTGGAAGCCGTGCGTCATATTCGCAAAGTGAACGAAGATATTCAAAAGGTTGCAAGTGCTTCTGACATGGAACTGATGACGCTTGCCAAAGAAATGGGTGCCCCTTACGAATTGGTATTGCAGGTAAAAACCTTAGGACGGTTGCCGGTAGTGAATTTTGCCGCGGGAGGGGTAGCCACTCCTGCCGATGCCGCTTTAATGATGGTATTAGGCTGCGACGGGGTATTCGTAGGCTCAGGGATATTTAAGTCCGATAATCCCGCCCAACGTGCCAAAGCCATCGTGGAAGCCGTGGCTCACTATCAAGATGCTGCCTTAATTGCTCAAGTATCCAAAGGTCTTGGTGAGGCAATGAGAGGTCAAAGCGTAACTCAATTAGAAGATAAAGATAAATTAGCAGGAAGGGGCTGGTAACTCTGTATGAAAATAGGAATATTGGCACTACAAGGGGCAGTGCGCGAACACGCCGCCATACTCAAACAATTAGACGTGGAAACGGTGAATGTACTTTACCCCGGCGACTTAAATGATATTGATGGCTTAATATTGCCGGGGGGCGAAAGTACTACCGTGGGAAAATTGCTTTCACGCTACGAGATGCTATCCCCTTTGACCGCACTCGGGCAAAGCGGGTTGCCCATGTTTGGCACTTGTACCGGTCTTATCTTGCTCTCTAAACATATTATCGGCAGTTCGCAGCACCATTTAAACTTGATGGATACCTATGTGGAACGTAACGCGTTTGGTAGACAACTCGCGAGTTTTGAAGCAGATATGAACATTCCCGTGCTGGGGCATGCCCCGTTTCATGCTATTTTTATTCGGGCACCTTATATCGTGAAAATTGAAAACGAGGGTTGCCCCTTGCTCGAATGGGATAACAAAATCTTAATGGCAGAGCAGGGTAATTTGTTGGCGGCGGCGTTTCACCCCGAATTAACCAACGATACGCGCATACACGAGTATTTCTTGCAAAAAGTTAAAAAATACCGGTACTCTTGATGTTTTTTTCTGTAGCCTTGAAGTTATTTCAAAAAAATATTCTACATTTGCAGACCAAATATTCATTCAAAAAATCATTAAATATCAATGTTTATGAGTCAAGATATAGCCCTTGTGTCGGGTCGTGCTAACCCCGAATTGTCGAGAAAAATTTCCGAGTATTTACAAATACCATTGCTAAAAGTAGATATAAAGCAATTCAAAGATGGTGAAATTCAAGTATATTATAATGAAACCATTCGCGGGAAGGCTGTTTTTATCATACAGCCTACATTTGCTCCTGCCGAAAATATCATCGAGTTGTTGGTGATGATAGATGCGGCGCGACGTGCTTCGGCGGCTTCTATCATTGCCGTGAACCCGTATTTTGGCTACGCGAGACAAGATAGAAAAGACAAACCCCGTACTTCTATCGGTGCCAAACTAATGGCTAATCTTTATACTACCGCCGGAATTAACCGGATGATTACTATGGATTTGCATCAAGACCAAATTCAGGGCTTTTTTGAAATCCCGGTAGATCATCTCTACTCGTCAACGGTTTTTATTCCTTATATTAAAAGTTTGGAATTAGATAACTTATGTATCGTGTCGCCTGATACGGGAGGTACGAAACGCGCTTCTACTTATGCTAAATTCCTGAATTGCGAACTTGCTATCGGGTTTAAGCAAAGAGAACGTCAAAATGAAGTTTCTAGTTTGCAAATTATTGGAGATGTAAAAGATAAAAATGTCATTATTGTAGACGACATCATTGATACCGGAGGCACCCTTTGTAAAGCAGCATCTATTATTAAAGAAGAAGGCGCGAAAAGTATCATTGCCCTTTGCCCGCACGCCCTATTGTCGGGTAACGGGATAGAAAATATAGAAAATTCAGATATAGAAAAATTAGTTGTTACCGATACGATTCCTCTGAAACGGTTTTCCCCAAAAATAGAAGTCGTTACCATCGCCAATTTCCTCGGTGATGTCATTAAAAGCGTGGTTGAAAATACATCTATATCTTCTCACTACAATTCATTTTAAAGAAAAATAAATAAGTATCATGATGGAAAATAAGGTGATTTCTACCCCGCTGTCCACGGGGAAGTTTGTCCTTTTAGAAGAGTTAGCGTGTAAATTTCCGCGAAAGGATGCAACCTTATCGGAAGGGGTAAGTGATTCTGCCTCCCTATGGGAACCTGCACGGGGAAATAGACAACTGCTATCGTCTCGTCTTTTTATAGAAAACATTCATTTTGACTTGACTTATGTTCCCTTAAAACATTTGGGGTATAAGTGTATCTCGGTTCTTTTGTCAGATCTTGTTGCCATGAACGCGCACGCGGTTCATGCGCGTGTCAATATTGCTTTGTCTAACAGGTTTTCGAGGGCAGCGTTGAACGAACTTACCGATGGCATGGCACGTTGTTGCGAACGTTATCACGTGCTACTGTCGGGAATGGATATACAAACGGCACCCGCGGGTTTGATGATTGGTATGAGTGTTGTCGGAGAAGGGCACCCCGACAGTATCGTGTGCCGGGATGGGGCAAAAGAAAAGGAACTTATCTGTGTTTCGGGCGACCTCGGTGCTGCTTACGCGGGACTACTCCTCCTCGAACGCGAGAAAAAGGTTTTTGAGGCAAACCCAGACATGCAACCCGACCTCGCCGGTTATGATTATTTGCTTGAACGACAATTGAAACCCGAACCTAGGGTAGACATCGTAGAGGCGTTGGCACAACAGCATCTTGTACCAACCGCCGCCTGTAACGTGAACGATGGTCTCGCGACTGCCCTGATACATCTTTGTCGTGCCTCCCACTTGGGCTGTGTGGTTTATGAAAACAAAATACCGATAGATGCCTTGACATTCAATACGTTAAAAACACTTAAAATTGTCGCGACCACCATCGCGCTCAATGGCGGGGAAGATTATGAATGGCTATTTACCGTGAAACAAGAAGATTACGAGAAAGTAAAAGACATCGCTAACGTATCTGTTATCGGTTATATGCAAGAAGAAAGTGCCGGAAAAATATTGATAACCAACGATGACAAAGTCATTGACCTCAAAGCACAAGGTTTTTAAATACTTCTAATAGGTACAAAGGCGTTGTTCATAAACAAACGAATCAATTTGTGAATTCCCTACGGGAATTTTTTGGGAGGTTATTCTTTTTCTATTGATATGTAAAACCTACAGTTTATTTGCCCGTAGGGCATTCATATCAATAGAAAGACAATCAGACTCTTCACGATAAAATGAATATGTTATTTTCAGACAATGCCTAAGGGAACTCGTTGAAATAAGGGTTTTTCCTCATTCTGAATTCTAAATTTCTGAACCATGATTTTTTTTAGCACACAGATAACACGGATTAAACTGATTTACACGGATTTCATTCCTCCATTTCTAAATTCTAAATTCTAAATTGTCTCCTTGGCTACTAAGGCGTTGTTCATAAATGAACTAATCAATTTGTGAATTTCCTACGGGAATTTCTCGGGAGGTTATTCTTTTTCTATTGATATGTAAAACCTACGGTTTATTTGCCCATAGGGCATTCATATCAATAGAAAGACAATCAACAGCCTCTTCACAATAAAATGAATATGTTATTTTCAGACAATGCCTAATCTCTTTTTCCAAGGATTAGCCAGATGTAATAGAGTAAGGTTGCCAATGAAGACAAGGCGGCTACCACATAAGTACGTGCAGCCCATTTCAGGGCATCCTTCGCGTGCTCATGTTCTTCTCCCGAAGCCAATCCCGTGCTGTCGAGCCACGCTAATGCCCGTGCCGAAGCGTTGTATTCTACCGGTAAGGTTACAAATGCAAAGATAGTGGTCAGCGAAAAAAGGACAACCCCAATGAGAAGTACTATGTACCCGACAGATTGGAACATTTGGGACAGACTAAGCATGAGAATCCCCGCGAACAGGATCCATTGAGACCAACGCGATCCAAACTGTACTACCGGCACCATGTTTGAGCGAAAAGTAAGCCATTGGTAGGCAGTAGCGTGCTGTACAGCATGCCCGCACTCGTGTGCCGCGACAGCCGCGGACGCTACACTATGACCATGATATACTGCCTCACTCAAATTCACGGTTTTTGTTCGCGGGTCATAATGGTCTGTGAGTACCCCTTGTGCGGAAAGTACCCGCACATCGGTAATACCGTTGTCGCGAAGCATCTTCTCCGCGATGTCTTTACCCGTTAGCCCTGACATTAAAGGCTCACGCGAATATTTCTCGAACTTTGTTTTCAGGGTATGACTCACGAGCCAACTTAATCCCATGAAAAATATAAAAATGATAAGATACATGTTTCCTTTGTTTCGTTATTTTCTTATTCTACTTCTACGGGGAGTGGGATATTTTCACTTACTTCGGTTTTTAATCCATAATGTTCCATGAGCGGGAGAAAATAATCTGACGGCATTTCTTCCGTGTTATACACCCCCGGTTTTAGCCATTGACCGGTTAAGAGGAGATGTGCTCCGGTAGTTGCAGGCACCCCTGTCGTATAAGAAATTCCCTGAGCGCGCACGTCCTTGTAAGCGTCTTGATGTTTGCAGTTATTCCAAATATAGAATGTTTTGGGTTTGCCGTTTTGTATTCCCCTGAATTGACAGCCGATAGAGGTTTCTCCTTGATAATTTTCGCCCAGCGAAGACGGTTCGGGCAAAACTGCTTTTAAAAATTGCAAAGGCACGATGTCGTGTCCTTCGTAGTGAACAGGCTTAATACTTGTCATGCCTACCTCTTGCAACACGTTGAGAAAGTTAATATATTTTTCTCCAAAGGTCATCCAAAAGCGGGCACGCTTAATAGAAGGATAGTGTTTCACGATAGATTCTAATTCTTCGTGAAAGAGCACGTATGATTCTCTATTTCCGATACCGGGGTAGGCTATGGGTTTATGTATTGACATGGCAGGGATTTCTATCCATTGTCCATTTTCCCAATAACGACCGGGTTGGGTAATTTCGCGAATATTGATTTCGGGGTTAAAATTGGTAGCGAAGGCTTTCCCGTGGTCTCCCGCGTTACAATCCACGATGTCTAAGTAATGGATTTCGTCAAATTGTTTTGTGGCAGCATAATGCGTGTAGACTCCGGTTACGCCGGGGTCAAAGCCACAGCCCAGCAACGCCATGATACCGGCTTCTTTAAATTTTTCGTGATAAGCCCATTGCCATTTATACTCGAACTTCGCCACGTCGCGAGGCTCGTAGTTTGCCGTATCCATGTAGTGTGTCTTCGTGGCAAGGCAGGCTTCCATAAGAGATAGATCCTGATACGGTAATGCCACGTTGATGAGTAGCGAAGGTCTTACCCGCTCGATAAGGGCGACTACCTCCTGCACGTTGTCGGCATCGACTTGTACGGTTTCTATAGGGTTATCGCACAAGTGGGCTATCTGTTCGCATTTTGAAAGCGTGCGACTCGCGAGTACAACTTTACCAAATACTTCGGGCACGCGGGCACATTTTTGAACCACCACAGAACCCACACCCCCGGCACCAATGATTAACGTTCTTTTTGACATTTCTGCTATTTTTTATTTAATGATACATGAGACTGCAAAGATACACGAAAAAAATGAAATATATGAGAAGAAAATGCACACGGGGAAAACAACTTGTTATTTTCCCCGTGTATCGTTATGAAAAACAAACTTATTTCCACTACAACAATTCTCTCAACACGTGAGCCAATTGTTCCGGACGAAGACCTTTTTCGAGATAGCGGTCGGCTTTAATCCAATTTTGTTCTCCTTCGGTTTCGAGACTAAAAAGTACCCGTGTGTCGGAGGTAACTTCGGCAAGAAGCACTACAGGCAAAGTAGGATACTGTTTTTTTATCTCGTAGGCAAGGATAAAGCCACTGTCTTGTTTTTCCATCATCAAGTCAAGAATGGCAACATCGGGTTTTTGCTTCGCGAATATCTCCTCTGCTTCTTTTTGGCTATTGGCTGTCAATACATGAAATCCCATGTCTGTTAATTGTTTTGCCAAATGTGACAATACTTCCGGTTCGTCATCAGCCAATAAGGCGGTTTTATTTTTAAATTTATCCATCGTTCTTTTAATTTAATTGATTATAATAAAACATCTCGTTCCGCGTAATGGGTATGCAGATACTCATGGCTCTTATGTTTGAGCGGTGCTCCAAGAAATTCATTGTATAATTCAATGATTTCAGGGTTTTTGTGGCACAGTCGCAGGGTTTCGGTTTCATCAATGTTATAGAGTGCCTTCGCGCGGGCAGAGACATCTTCGCTTTTGGCACCGATACGTTGACCGCCCCCGTTGATGCAACCTCCCGGGCAGGTCATCACTTCAATAAAATGGATATCGGAACGTCCGTTACGAATCTCGTTAATGAGTTCCATCGCGTTACCCAGACCGCTAATAACAGCCACTCCCAATTCGAGGTCATCGGAAATTTTGATTTTGGCTTCTTTGCGTCCTTTGTCGCCGCGCACTGCCGTAACCCGAAAGTCGCCTAATTCGCCGCCGGTAATAAAATGATAACCCGACCGCAGGGCGGCTTCCATAACGCCTCCGGTTGCCCCGAAAATTTTCCCTGCCGTACTGCGAATCCCCAACGGGCTATCGGCTCCTTCTTTTTCTATGGTTTTGAGGTCTATGCCATAAATATTAATCATCTCTATCAGTTCGCGACTGGTAATGACAATATCTACATCTTGTAAGCCGTCGCGTCCCATGGTGTCGCGTTCGCATTCAAATTTCTTAGCCGTGCATGGCATGATAGATACGGAAATAATATTTTCCGGTTTCACCCCAACTTTGTTGGCAAAATAGGTCTTGATCATCGCGCCGGTCATTTGCTGTGGCGATTTGCAAGTAGAGAGGTTCTCGAGCATATCGGGGGCAAATTCTTCGGCATATTTTACCCAGCCGGGGCAGCAACTGGTAAACATGGGTAATTTACCGCCGTTTTTCACGCGCTCTACTAGTTCGGAAGCCTCTTCCATAATCGTAAGGTCTGCCCCGAAGGTTGTGTCAAACACGTGATTGAAGCCCATACGACGAAGGGCGGCATTCATTGCCCCGTTCAGGTCTTCACCCGGTGTCATGCCAAATGCCTCGGCTATAGAAACAGAAATAGATGGGGCATATTGTACCACGACCATCTTTTCTTTCTGTTTCAGGGCTTCTAAAACCAATCCCACGTTATTTTTTTCGGTCAGGGCTCCGGTAGGACACGCGAGAATACATTGCCCGCAATTGACACAACTTGACGTGTTGAGCGGTTGTTTGAGCGTGGTTCCGATGAAGGTTTTGCTTCCGCGGTTGATATAGTCTATACAGGCTACCCCTATACGTTCTTCGCACACGCGTACACAACGCCCGCAAAGGATACACTTTTCGGGGTCCCTCACGATGCTGGGACCGGAATGGTCTAATTTAAGGCTATTTTTGTTACCGCGAATACGACGTTCCATCACGTGATATTCTTTTGCCAAACTTTGCAGTTCGCAATTGTTATTGCGCAGGCAAAAGAGACAGTCGTCAGGGTGGTTCGCGAGCAACAATTCCACGATGGTTTTACGGGCTTCGAGTACCGTGCTGGAATGGGTTTGTATTTTCATGCCCGGTTCTACCGGATACGAGCATGAGGAAACCAAACGTCCGTTACCTAATTCTACCACACAAATCCGGCACGCCCCCGAAGGAATAAAGCCCTTCATGTGGCATAACGTGGGGACACGAATCCCTTCGCGGTTGAGCGCGCTTAAAATGGTCTCGCCCACCACTGCTTCTATTTCTTTTCCATTTACTTCTATAAGAATGGTTTCTTTCTGTTTATCTACGTTCATAACTGTTCTTTGTTTTTAAATCATTGAAATCGCGTTAAACTTACAGGTATCTTTACAGGTACCACAGCCGATGCACTTGTCGTCCACGATATAGTGGGCTTGTTTTGGTGCTCCGGTAATGGCGTTGGTAGGGCATTTGCGCGAGCAGGCGGTGCAGCCCGTGCAAGCATCGGGGTTAATCTCGAAATGACGCAATTCGGTACAAGTACGGGTTGGACATCTACGTCCGAAGATATGTTCTTCGTACTCTTCTCTAAACCACTTCAACGTGCTTAATACCGGATTTGGAGCAGTTTGTCCCAACCCGCAAAGAGAGGTTGCCTTAATTACTCGTCCCAATTTTTCCAATTGCATCACCCCTTTCATCCGTTCCAATGCCGAATTAGGCATGTCATTTTTCGGACGGGTAGTAATGCTTTCCAAGATTTCGAGCATACGGCGTGTCCCTTCGCGACAAGGGATACATTTTCCACAACTTTCGCGTTGTATAAAATCCATGAAGAACTTCGCCACGTCTACCATGCAATTGTCTTCGTCCATGACTACCAACCCGCCGGAGCCCATCATTGCCCCGACTTTAATTAAGGATTCGTAATCAATTTCGATATCAAGATTTTGCTCGGTAATACAGCCACCGGAGGGTCCTCCGATTTGGACGGCTTTAAATTTTTTGCCGTTTTTAATGCCGCCGGCGATGTCGTAAAGAATGGTACGGATGGTAGTCCCCATCGGGATTTCTACCAATCCTGTGTTATGAATTTTTCCTGAAAGGGCAAAGACTTTGGTTCCTTTGCTCGTGGTAGTGCCTACCGAACTGAACCACTCCCACCCTTTGTTGATAATTTCGGCTACATTGGAGAATGTCTCCACGTTGTTGATGACCGTAGGTTTGCCAAAGAGTCCTTTCACCGCGGGGAAAGGCGGTCGGGGTCTGGGCATCCCGCGTTTGCCTTCAATACTGTGTATGAGCGCGGTTTCTTCTCCGCAAACGAATGCTCCGGCTCCCATTTTAATTCTTAACTCGAAATTGAAACCGGTGCCAAAGATATTTTTTCCCAATAACCCGTAGTCGGTGGCTTGTTTGATAGCCAATTTCAGTCGTTTGATAGCCAACGGGTATTCGGCGCGGATATAGACATATCCCACGGAGGCTCCGATAGCGTGTGCCCCGATAGCCATTCCTTCTATGAGGCGGTGCGGGTCGCCTTCTACTACGGCTCTGTCCATGAATGCCCCCGGATCACCCTCATCGGCATTACATATCAGGTATTTTTGTTCGCTTTGTTGTACTTGCGCGAATTTCCATTTTTTGCCGGTAGGGAAACCGCCGCCGCCGCGTCCGCGTAAGCCACTCTTTTCTATTAAGTCGCAAACCTCGGCTCCGGGGATACGGTTTAGCACGTGAAGCATTGCCGTGTAACCACCAAAAGCGATATACTCTTCAATGCTCTCAGGGTTTATCAACCCGCAGTTTTTAAGCACGATACGTCTTTGTAGCGCGAAAAACGGATGTTCGTAGAAGTCTTTCACGCCCTGTACTTTCTTGTTGTTGCCAATTTGTATTTGTCCGAGCACGTTTCCCGACTTGTCGGCATTCCCGCTAAAAGCGGCATCAAGCACGCTTTCTACCTTATCGGCGGTAACGCTACTAAACGAGACTCTGTTTTCGCCCGGCAGTTGCACGTCCACGATAGGTTCTGCCCTGCATAGTCCGATACAACCTACTTCGAGAATCTCTGCATCTTGTTTTTTCGTTTGCAAATATTCTTTGATTGCCGTGATGGTTTCGGCGGCACCCGCGCCTAAGCCACAAGTGCCCGCGCCTACATAAATCACCGGTCTCGAAATAGTTTCTCTTTTAATGACACTTAACTCGGCTTGATTCGAGTTTTGACCTTTTAACAGGTCTATCAATATCTGGGTTCTTTCGTTTGTATCTGCCATGACTATGCTTGTTTTCTATAAGTTTCTAATATATTTTCCAATTTTTCCGGGGTCATGTTCGCGTGGAAAGTCCCGTTGATGTTGATGACCGGGGCTAACCCGCAGGCTCCAATGCAAGCAACGACTTCGATACTAAAAAGCCCGTCACGGGTGGTTTGTCCGGCTTTGACTTTCAAAAGTCGTTCTAATTCTTGCAATACCGTCAAAGAGCCTAACACGTGGCAGGCTGTACCGCGACAGACTTGAATATGAAATTTTCCTTGCGGCTCGAAACGAAATTGGTTGTAAAAGGTGGCTACCCCGTAGATTTTGCTCGTGGGGATACCCAACTTTTGCCCCGTTTTCACGATAGCCTCTTCCGACAGGAACCCTTCTGTTTCCTGAATTTCCTGCAAAAGCGCGATCAAGGCATCTCTCCCTTTGCCCACGTGCTTATCCAAGATGTTATCAATTGATGTTTTCATACATTAATTTAGAATTGTTATTATTATGTTTAAGAATGTTTCCTGATTTAATTTTCGGGCTGCAAAATTACATAAAATTTTCGAGATTCCAAGCGTGTAGAGGTTAAAAATAAAAAACCGGTGTTAAGTAAAAATAAAGTAACAATGGAGTAGAGCGTATTGCTGACCTGACGCGACCGCGATGGTACATTCTAAAAATCAGGGTTACATGTCGATACTTTCATATTCGCCATCGCGTTTAATCCATGAGAGTTGTCGTTTGGCGTAGTGTCGGGTGTGTGTTTTAATGTTTTCCACGGCTTGTTCTAACGTGTACTCATGGTCAATGTATTGAAATAATTCTTTGTATCCCACAGTATTAAGCGCGTTATAATGTCGATAAGGCAATAAGGATTTTACTTCGTGTAGCAAACCGTTTTGCATCATGATTTCTACTCTTTGGTTGATGCGGTCAAAAAGATTGGGGCGGGAACGGGTGAGGCAATATTTTCTCACGGTAAAAGGTCTCTGAATTTTTGGGGCAGTAAGTTGCGAAGAGTAGGGTTTACCGGTTTGAAGACATACTTCTAATGCACGTATTAGTCGTTTGGGATTGGCAATGTCGGTTTGTTGGTAAAACCGCGGGTCTAAAACCCGCAATCGTGCTCGCAGAGATTCTATGCCTTCTTCTTCATGTATTTTCGCCACTACTGCTCTAATGTGTGGATCCGGGTCGGGCAAACAATCCATTCCCTTGCAAACGGCGTCGATATATAGCCCGCTTCCTCCCGCGAGAAACACTACTGGGGCACGAGCAAACAAAGACGGCAATAATTGCAGCACGTCATGTTCGAACCTCGAAACACTGTAATAATCTGAAATAGATAGATGTCCGATAAAATAGTGAGGTATTCCCGACATTTCGGCAAGCGAAGGTTTGGCAGTACCGATAGTCATTTCCTTATAAAATTGTCGTGAATCGGCAGAAATTACGCACGATTTGCAGGTTCGTGCCCATTGTATGGCAACGTTTGTTTTTCCTACTGCCGTAGGACCCGCGAGCACGCACAACAAGGGAGTTTTTGCCTTCAATAATTCGGGAGGAACAGGGGGAAAGGCACTCTCTGTTTGTAGCATGTTGTCTTAAAATACGCGGGTTAGAGGTCTGAATTCATCGGGTCGTACTCGTTCAATCCCGCGTAGTCTTCGTCGTCCATGCCATATTCAATTTCTTCGTAGTCATCCTCCTCTTCATCAATAAAAGAGGGTTCAAAAGCAGGATTTGGCAATGTATCCTGCTTTTTTATGTCGGGTAATTCTTTTACTCTATAAGAACAACGGGGATATTGTTCACTTTCTATTGCCTCGAAAATCTTGACTAATTCCACGTAAAAAACCCGAGGGTTGAGAAAGTCATACTCGTAAATGATATGCTGATGCGGGTCGGTAATCATGTCTTTTAACCGGCTATTTCTCATCACGAATTTAGGCAATTGGGCTACCGTGGAAAAGTCGTCATCAAGGTCATAATCGGGAACAAGGGTATTCTCGTTTTCATCACTCATATCCATGAGTGTAATTTCTTTTTGTTTATTCCATTTGTTATCACAAATAAAAAAAGAAGCCAATTCATTACCTTTCAATCCGATAGATGAAAAAAGGATATGATGAAATGATTCAAAATGGTCTTCTGCCAAGATTTCTATATCTCTGACAAAATCTATGTTCTCGTCATATCGAACTCTGAATTTATAGCAATACATCGCACATTATTTTTTAAGTGAATAAATTAACTCATAACCATATTATGAAAAACGTTAGTTACGTCATCATCTTCTTCTATTCTTTCAAGCAGTTTTTCTACTTCTGCTTGTTGGTCGGGTTGCAGTGTTTTCATGTCATTCGGGATTCTCTCGAATTTGAAAGACTTTATCTCGAAATTATTTTCTTCAAGATATTTTTGTATGGGACCGAAGTTTTGAAATTCGGCAAAAATAGAGATGCCGTCCTCGTCTTCAAAGATTTCTTCTACTCCGTAGTCTATGAGTTCTAATTCAAGGTCATCAATTTGTATATCTTCTTTTTTAGCCACGAGAAAATTACATTTTCTCTCGAAAATAAAGTCTAACATGCCGGAAGTTCCTAACGCGCCGCCAAGTTTATTAAAATAACTGCGCAGGTTTGCCACAGTTCGTTGATTATTGTCGGTAGCCGCTTCCACGAGAATCGCGATACCGTGTGGTCCATATGCCTCGTAAACCATTTCCTTGTAATCAGACGTATCTTTTTCAAAAGCACGTTTGATGGCTCTTTCCACGTTGTCTTTGGGCATGTTTTCCGACCGTGCGTTTTGTATTAACAGGCGCAGTTTCGCGTTAGAAGAGGGATCGCTGCCTCCTGTTTTTGCCGCCATCGTGATTTCTCGCCCCAAACGAGTAAATGTCCGTGCCATGTTGCCCCAGCGTTTAAATTTACGGGCTTTTCTAAATTCAAATGCTCTTCCCATATCTAATTCCTACTTTTTTTACTTGTAATATACAACTTAATTATGGTTAAAAAATGAACTTGCAAAAATATCATATTTTTTCTTATTTTTAAGGATAATGAAAATAAAAAAAAATCTTACCTTCGCGAATTAAAAAATTATCATTCAAAAAAATGTTACAAATACAACTCATCAGAGAAAATCCCGAACAGGTCATCGAACGGTTGACCGTAAAAAATTGTGATGCCCGTGCAATCGTGGCACAGATAGGTGCGTTAGACTTGCAAATTAGGGGCATGAAAAAGACCTTGGACGACAATCTCATGGAGCAGAACCGGGGGGCTAAAGAAATAGGCTTTCTATTTAAAGGAGGCAAAAATGCCGAAGCCAACGCCTTAAAAAATCGCATGGCAGAACTGAAAATTGCTGAGGTACAATGTAAAAAAGAACTAACCGAAAAAGAAACGGAAATGGAAAACTTGCTTGTTCTTTTGCCTAATTTGCCTCACTCGCGAGTGCCTCGCGGTAAAACTGCCGAAGATAACGAAATCGTGTATCAAGAAGGAGACCTCTTTGCCGACCCTTCGCTCGTGCCGCATTGGGAAATCGTGAAAAAGTTGGACATCGTAGATTTTGACCTTGGCAGTAAAATTACCGGTGCGGGTTTTCCGATTTATAAAAATAAAGGGGCGAAATTGCAACGTGCTCTCATCAATTTTTTTTTAGATACAGCGTCTGCACACGGCTACGAAGAGATACAGCCTCCTTATGCCGTCAACGAAGATTCGGCTTATGCCACGGGGCAATTGCCCGACAAAGAAGGACAAATGTATCACATGCCCTTAGATAATCTCTATCTTATCCCCACGGCAGAAGTGCCGGTAACGAATATTTACCGCGATGTAATCTTAAAAGAGAGTGATTTCCCGGTTAAGCATTGCGCGTATTCGGCTTGTTTTCGTAGAGAAGCAGGCTCTTACGGGAAAGATGTGCGCGGACTTAACCGGCTACATCAATTCGACAAAGTAGAAATCGTGCAAGTTACCCGCCCCAACGATTCTTATGACGTGCTCGAAGAAATGAAAAAATATGTCATGTCTTTATTGCAAACCTTAGGATTGCCTTTTCGTGTATTGCGTTTGTGCGGGGGGGACATGAGTTTTACTTCGGCACTTACCTACGACTTAGAAGTATTTTCGAAAGGACAACAACGGTGGTTAGAAGTGAGTTCGGTTTCTAATTTCGAGAGTTATCAGGCAAACAGGTTAAAATTGCGGTTTAAAGACGAGAACGGCAAAACTACCCTCGCGCATACGCTCAATGGCAGTGCCTTGGCTTTACCCCGTGTCATGGCGGCAATTATCGAAAATTACCAAACCCCACAAGGTGTCGCGGTGCCCGAAGCCCTGCAAAAATACACGGGTTTCGACTGCCTCTGACAGCCATCAACAAAAATGGTGCGTCTTTGTTACAAAACACCCTGAATATGAACAGTACGTGTTTCAACAATTCCACGCTTTTCATTTTCATTTCTTAAAATCCGGATCGGGCTTCGGGACGGGAACCATAAAGATTGTTTTGCGATAGTTGGAAGGTGAAAGCCCGACTTTGCTTTTGAAAAAACGTCCCAGATACGATTGATCAGGAAAATGAAGTTTGTCGGCGATTTGTTGAATAGAGTAGTCGCGCGAATGCAATAGTCGTTTTATTTCCTCAATCACGTAACTGTCAATTACTTCTTTGGCACTGCGGTTGTCTACATCGCGGGCTATTTTCGACAGGTAATGCGGGGTAATAAACATTTTTCGTGCATAAAAAGTTACCTCCCGCCTGTTTTTATAATTCATCTGCACGTACCGGATAAATTGTTTAAACAGTTCATTTTTTCGACTGGGTTCTATAATCTCCTCATTTGTAAGATGTCTTGATATTTTATCAAAGATATCCAAAAGATAGTTTTGCAAAAAGTTAGTTACAATTTTGAGTCTGAAACTATTTTCACGGTCTTCGTAAAAAGAGCGCATGAGTTCGAGAAAAGCGAACTTTTGTTCAAAAATTTCTCGCGAAAAAAAGTGAAAAGTATTTTTTTTCAAAAATTTAAGATATTCGGATTCAATACGGTAACATACTTCATGCATCATGGTATCGGAAAACGAAAAATAGATTACCTGAAAATCTTCACTGTTACTATGTACCCGCAAAATACTGTAAGGTAGCATAAATATTTGTGTTCCTTTTTCTATACGATGGCAATGAAAATTTACCCCAATTTCAGCGGTCCCGCTCAAACATAACATGATAACTCCATTAGGAATATTCTGTTGCCGGTTAAATAAAAAATCTAATGAAGATTTTTTAACAATAAATTGTTCTTTATCAGATGTTTTCAAAGTTTCGATATGCCCTGTCATTGTATTTTTGATGTGAAATGCAAAGATACATAAAAAATTGGTAACGATACGATTTATAACTGTACGAGGCTGTCTCAAAAGTAGAAAAGCCGCGTCATTCCAGCGAAAGCCGGAATCCACTTCTAATCGTTAAATATTAATATACAATCATTTAGCATTTGACGGTCTTCGGGAGATGGCGGGTGAGATCCCGTGTCGCAGTACGGGATGCTATGACGGACTTTTGAGACAGCCTCACCCCAATGATTTTCTGGCTTTTTTACGGATACGAAACAAGATAACATAGGCATTGATTTTACTAATTCTGTATTTTCGAACAAGTTGTTTTAT
>JAISUP010000042.1 GCA_031272025.1 Bacteroidales bacterium | reverse complement strand
CCCGCCGCTATCGCAGAATTTGTGCGGCGATGTCCGCCCGCCCAGTCGGAATGTTCGCCAAAAAGGCAAACCCGTCCCGGAACAAATAGTTCAAAATAATCAGCATTGCTGTTTTTCATCGTAAAAAATTTGACAAAGATAATATTTTTTGCTGTATTCTCGGTAATGCTGAAAAGGAAATCAGTTTTTTTAACCCGAGTTTTTTGAAATTTTTGTAAAAAAACAACGCGAAAGCCGAAGTCCGCAAATCCTCTTCTTTGTTAAACGCATCATCGCAGTTGCAAAAAACCACTTTGTCTTTCAGAGGAAAGATAGTGATTTTTTTTTATCTATTTCTATCCCCATCAACGCGAATTTCGTGAATTTTCTATCTTTGAATTCATGCAAAACTCCAAATTTTCGCGGTAAATTAGCCTTTTATAAGGTAAATATACCATATATATTGAAAAAAATGTATCTTTGCACTATGTTTAAACCTGCAATAAAATATATCGCGATTTTCTTTCTGTTAGTAATTTACATCAACAGAGGGCTTTTTGTTGTACCGGTTGAAATTGAAAATAATGGCAAACAAGAAGTCAATACTTTATTAGAATGGGCATTAGAAATCCTAACAGGGACATCTAATTATATTGACGAGGATGGCGATTCGCAAGCAAATTATAATTTTGCCAAAAATATTCAACCGGTTATCTCAGAACAGATCGCACAAACGTTGGATTTTTTGAAGACATCTCAAAGAATTATAAAAATATTTACCCCTACAAACGAAACGATTCCACATTTGCCCGTCTTAGGACAAATAGACCATCCTCCACAGATTTAATTACAATTGAAAATTAAGAATTAAAAGTTGAAAATTACTTTTCTATTTTTAGTTCACAAATTTACATTTTACATTTTTTAAAATTTTCAATTACAATATGAAAGTCAATAAAGTAATGTACTTGTGCATTGCTGTATGGGCGTTGTGGATGAACAACGTTTGGGCACAAGATTCATTAAAAATTACGATACAGCAAACCGAAAAAAGGTTTTTGGAAAATAACCTGCTCTTGTTAGCGGAGCATTGTAATATTGATGTCGCGAAAGCAAATCTTTTGCAGGCAAAGTTGTTTCATAACCCGACTTTTTCGGCAGGAATAAATATCTATAATCCCGAAAATCGCCGTTGGTTTGATGCAGGCAAAAATTCGGGACAGTATGTCTTTGCTATTGAGCAAGTTATAAATTTGAGCGGCAAGCGAAACAAGGAAATCAAATTGGCGAAGATAGACATACAACTGTCTGAAAATCAATTTTATGATTTATTACGAACTCTTAAATTTTCGCTCAACAGCACTTTTTACGAGACCTATTTTACTTATTGCTCTCTTCGTGCTTTTGACGAACAAATAGAGCTGCTCGAATCTCTGCAAAATAGTTATAAAGAACTGAAAAACAGAGGTATTGTATCACTAAACGAAGTAGTGCGTATTCAATCACTGCTTTATGGTTTGCAGGCAGACAAGTTGGAATTACAAACAACTTTCAACGAGTTGCAGGCAGAGTTGCAACTTTTTTTGCAGGACAATAGCCGCATTTTTATTCCGGAATTATCGGACAGAGATTTTGTTTTTCTCAACCCTTCCGATTTTGCTATAGATAAATTGATTGCCTACGCTCTCGAAAATCGCGTTGACCTGAAAACGGCAAAAAACGAATGGCATTGGCAGCAACAAAAACTGTCGCTCGAAAAAGCAAATGCCGTTCCGGAGATTACCATTGGGGCTGATTTTGACAAAAGAAGTGGTGCGTTCGACAATCAGTTTTCTTTAAACATGGCTATTGATTTGCCCTTTTTTAATCACAATAAAGGAACTATTAACGCGGTAAAAGCAGGTTTGAAACAAAAGGAAATCCTGATACATAAGAAACAAAAAGAAGTAGAAACCGAAGTACTGAAATCTTTTGCCAACGCGGTAGAAGCTGATATAATCTATCGCTCTATTGATGTTGATTTTGAGCAAAATCTGAAATCACTTTTACAGAGCATTACCGACAATTTTCGAAAAAAAAATATCAGTATGCTCGAATTTACCGATTTCTACGAATCATATAGAGACAATATCATTAAAGTCAATCAAATAAAGAATAAAAAAGCCCAAGCCATGACAGAATTAAGGTTCGCGGTGGGCGTTGATTTAATCGAAAATTAAAAATTAAAAGAGATGAAGATAAGATATAACCATAAGAAATCAAAAATGTCACACGTGGACAGTCTTTTATTAATCATACGATTCACAATCGTAACAAGCATAATGCTTGCAGCAGTATCATGCCAAAACAACAAAACCGTAGAGATGATGAGTGTTGTACCTTTATCAACGGGTATGCAAACGACTGCGGCTTATGCCGAAGAAATCAGTCGCACACTGCAACTCAATGGACGTGTTGTGCCTGATGAAGCACGTCAGGCAAGTGTATACGCGCTCGTGAGTGGGCGTATCGGGCAAGTAAATGTGGAACTTGGCGATTATGTTCACAAAGGACAAACGCTTGCCATACTCAAAAGTGCTGAAATTGCCGGAGTAAACAACGAATTGTCGTTAGCAAAACAAAATCTTGAAGTTGCCCGCAAAAACAGAGAAACCTACAAAGAGTTATATGAAAGCAATTTAGTATCAGAGCGCGAGTTTATAGTTGCTCGTGCCGAATACGAAAAAGCCCTGTCGGAATTGCAGAAAGCCGAAAACGTGTCGGCAATCACGGGTGGTGAGAATTCGACATACACGCTCATATCGCCTATTAGTGGTTATATTATTGCTAAAAATATAACGAGCAATTCCGAGGTCCGTGCCGACATGGCAGAGCCGCTTTTTTCTATCGCAGATCTCTCTGAAGTATGGGTATTAGCAGATGTATTTGAAGTAGATATCGAAAATATTGCAGTCGGGCAAACCGTTGAAGTGCAAACCCTTTCTCGCACGAAAAAAACTTACACGGGCAAAATTGACAAGGTTTACAACGTACTTGACCCCGAAACTCGCACGATGAAAGCCCGTGTTTCGCTTGCCAACCCTCGCAACGAGTTAAAAGCCGGCATGTTCGTATCTGTAAAAATAACTTGTTGTGACGTGTTGCAATCTACCCCAACAACCGCCATTGTTGTCCCGTCCGAAGCCTTGATTTTTGATGACAACCAAACATTTGTCATTGTTTTAAACCATAACAAACAACCCGAAATTCGTCTTGTAAAAGAAATTTTTCGCACAGGCAACAAATGTTATGTAGAAGGGATTGCTGATGGAGAAATCGTAGTTACAAGCGAACAGATATTTTTATTTGAAGCCTTGCAATCTGCATTTTAATCGACGAATCAACCTAATCATAATCATCAAATCATATAAAAAATTATAGTTCAGACAAATGGAAAAATTAATAAAAAACATCATAGCTTTTTCGTTAAAGAATAAGATTTTTATTCTTCTATCTACCTTTGCTCTTATTGTTTGGGGTGTTATCGCGTTTAAAAACATCCCTATAGAGGCGTTTCCCGATGTTACCAACACGCAGATTACCATTATCACGCAGTGGCAGGGACGCGGGGCGGAAGAGGTAGAAAAATATGTCAGCATTCCGATTGAGATCGCGATGAATCCCGTGCAGAAGAAAACTTCTGTACGCTCTACAACGGTTTTTGGTTTGTCGGTAGTAAAAATCATTTTCGACGATGGCGTTGATGACGCTTTTGCTCGTCAACAAGTCAACAACATGCTACGCGACGTAGAACTGCCGGAGGGGGCAGATCCGGACGTGCAACCCCCAACGGGACCCACAGGCGAAATATTTAGGTACACACTTTCCGGCAACAATCAATCGGTTATGGAACTCAAAACCATTCAGGATTGGGTGGTTGAACGAAACCTGCTCGGTGTGTCGGGCGTTGCCGATGTGGTGAGTTTCGGCGGCGAAGTAAAAACTTACGAAATCACGGTAAATCCGAACTTGTTGGCAAGTTTGGATATCACTCCCTTAGATGTTTATGATGCTGTAGCCAAAAGCAATATCAACGTGGGCGGCGACGTGATTGTAAACCATTCACAGGCATTTGTAGTGCGCGGCATTGGCTTACTCAACGACAAGGAGGAAATAGGCAATATCATCATCAGCAACACTAACGGCACGCCTGTTTTGGTAAAAGACATCGCGGCGGTAAACATAGAGCCGTTGCCGCGTTTAGGAAAGGTGGGAAGAGATAAACAAGACGATGTAGTCGAAGGCATTGTCGTAATGCGTAAGGGCGAAAACCCGTCGCGCGTTATTGAGGCTGTACAGGCAAAAATTGACGAGTTGAACGAAAAAGTGCTCCCTGAAGGCGTGCATATAGACACTTTTTACAACCGCGACGACCTGATAAAATTCGCCACACACACCGTTCTCGGCAACATGCTCGAAGGCATTCTCTTTGTTACGGTTATCGTTTTTCTTTTTATGGCAGACTGGCGTACAACGCTGATCGTTTCAATCATTGTACCGCTGTCATTACTTTTTGCATTTATCTGTCTGACATTAAAAAATATGAGTGCCAATTTGCTGTCGATGGGGGCTATTGACTTTGGCATTATCATTGACGGATCCGTAGTGATGGTCGAAGGCATTTTTGTCATGCTCGACCATAGAGCAAAAAAGTTAGGAATGGAGAGATTTAATCTTTCTGCTAAAATGGGACTTATCAAACAAAAAGGCAGTGAACTCGGCAAGGCAATTTTCTTTTCTAAACTAATCATTATCGTGGCATTACTGCCCATTTTCTCGTTCCAAAAAGTTGAGGGCAAAACGTTTTCACCATTGGCTTGGACATTAGGCTTCGCACTGCTTGGGGCTCTCATTCTCTCGCTTACACTCGTGCCGGTACTTTGCAATATGTTGCTCAAAAAAAATGTTAAAGAGAAAAATAATCGAATCGTTTCGTTTCTCACGGAAGGAATTATGACTGTTTTTGATAGAATTTTCAATCACAAAAAAATTACCTTGGCAATAGCCTCTGTGGTTGTATTGGTTGGTTTGGGAATGTTCAAGTTTTTGGGAACAGAATTTTTGCCCGAATTAGACGAAGGGGCAATTTATGTCCGCGCCACTTGTCCTATGAGTATTTCGTTGGACGAATCCTGTAATTTAGCAAAAAAAATGCGCACTATTCTACTCGATTTTCCCGAAGTAAAACAAGTGATGTCACAAACGGGCAGACCTAATGACGGCACCGACGCCACAGGTTTTTATAATATTGAATTTCATGTTGATATTTATCCTAAAAAGAAATGGGCAAAACTCCATACGGACGTTACGCGTGAGGAAGACCCTATGGATTTGCCCAAAACCAAAGAGCAATTAATTAATCAAATGAACGAGCGGCTATCGGTATTCCCTGGTGTCGATCTAAATTTCTCGCAGCCCATCATGGACAACGTAGAAGAGGCTGTTTCAGGGGTCAAAGGATCTCTTTGTGTCAAAATTTACGGCGATGACTTACATTATGCCGAAAGCCGTGCCAAAGAAATTTACAACATCATGAAAGAGATTCGCGGCATTGAAGATTTGGGCATTATTCGCAACATTGGACATCCCGAAATACAGATTGATCTCGACCAAAATAAAATGGCACTCTATGGGGTTACGGCAAGCGATGCGAATGCCGTGATTGAAATGGCAATCGGCGGCAAAGCTATTTCGTATATTTACGAAGGAGAGCGTAAATTCCCGTTGCGGCTGAGATATGACAAAGACTATCGTAGTGACGAAGAGACCATTAACAACTTAATGATACCTACTAATAGCGGATCGCAGGTGCCTGTAAAAAATATAGCCACGCTCAAAACGGTAAGTGGGGCAGGCTTGATTTTCCGTGATGACAACCACCGTTACACTGCCGTGAAATTTTCTGTTCGCGGGCGAGATATGGGCAGTGCCATCGCCGAAGCACAACAAAAAATTGAAGCAGAGGCTTTGCACGTGAATCCCTTACCGAAAGGATATGAAATAGAATGGGCAGGCGATTTTGAAAATCAACAACGAGCCTCCAAACGCTTGGGCGAGGTTATCCCTGTTAGCATTTGTCTGATATTCTTGATCTTATTTATAATGTTTCGCGATTTCAAAGATGCCGGTTTAGTGCTACTCAACGTGCCATTTGCTATTGTGGGTGGCATCGCGGCGTTGCTCATCACCGATACTAATTTCAGTATTTCGGCAGGTATTGGCTTTATCGCCCTATTTGGCATTTGCATACAAAACGGTGTAATTTTGATCTCGGTATTTAAAAAGAACATGAAAGCCAAAATGTACGCGACGCCTATAGTTGCAATGCAGGACGTTGCTTCATTAGAGACCGCCATTAAAAAAGGACTTCGCACTCGTGTTCGTCCCGTGATCATGACGGCTTTCATGGCGGCTTTGGGGTTGTTGCCTGCTGCACTCTCTACAGGCATTGGCTCCGAAACTTCCAAACCGCTTGCTATCGTAGTTATCGGCGGACTAATTTCCGCTACACTATTGACACTGTTTATTTTCCCCATACTGTTTTGGCTTGGGTACAGAAAATGAAAAAATAATAAAAAAATAACTACCTTTGCAAAATGAAAAAGGGCATCCAAAAATGCTAAAAACGATCCCGAATTTTATTTTTAACAGATTGTAAAAATATGATAAATAAGAAGATAGCAGTGTCGGTAAAAAAATATTCTAAAAAAATTTTTTACTTTGTTTTCTTGTTTTTGGTAGCGACTTGTCCACTATTTGCTCAGGAGGGGAGCGAGAAGGGAAAATGGATTTATGAGGCAGAAGAAGCAACCAAAGATGATGATATTATGCCGGGGACAGTGATTGCTCGGGGGCACGTGTTCTTCTATAACAAAGGTGATGTCAAAGGGTATTGCGACAGTGCCTATTTATACGATGAGGGAAAAGGCGATATAGAAGCATTTGGCAAACCCGTGAAAGTTCATATTAACGATACGGTAACACTCTACGGGCTTTATTTTTACTATAATATCACGACCAAAATAGCCTCTATTTCCCGTGAGGTAAAATTAGAAGATAACACGTCCACTCTTTATACCGACAGTCTTATTTACGACCGTAACACGGGAATTGCCTATTATGTTACGGGGGGTAAAATTATCAATAAAGACAACACGCTCACCAGCATTAAAGGAAAATATTACACGAGAAACAATGACGTGAAATTACAAGACAATGTCTTATTAGTCAATGAAAAGTATGCGATGGATTGCGATTCATTGGGTTTTAATACACGTACCGAAGTCGTACGTTTTCTTTCCCGCACTCATCTCGTGTCGGAAGAGAATATTATCAATACTACTTCGGGTTGGTACGACACAAAACAAGACATCGCCCTATTAATAGAACAAGTGGAGGTATATAACGAGAGCCAACAACTCTTTGGCGACAGCATTTATTATGAAAAAATGCAGCATTTTGGACGCGGATGGAAAAATACAGTCTTGCGAGACACCGTGAAAAATTATGTGCTCAAAGGAAACTATGCCGAATATTACGAAGATGGGGGACTTTCTACCGTTACCGACAGCGCGTTGCTCATACTTGTCGACAATGAAGATTCGCTTTTCATGCACGCCGATACTATTAAAATATTGATAGATAGCCTACAAGAGCCACAAGCTCTCTACGGGTATTTTCATGCTAAATTTTATCGTGCAGATATACAAGGGGTATGCGATTCGATGGTGTATATCGTGAGCGATTCTACACTTTCCATGTATTATAATCCCGTGATATGGTCGGACGCGTACCAACTATCTGCCGACACGATTGTTTTCGTGGTCGTAGATTCTGTCAATACCCTACTTTTTCTCAAAAAATCGGGTTTTATTGCCGAACAACTTTATGACGGAAACAGTTTCAATCAAGTGAAGGGTTTGCAAATTAGAGGCAATATCTATCGCAAACAATTGCAAACCATTGATGTCATAGGTAATGCCGAGTGTTTGTATTATATTCTCGAAGACGACAGTTCTGTCATCGGAGTGAACTCCTCTAACACGAGCGAAATGCGTATCTTATTTAATAATAATGAAATAGAATATATAAAATTAGATATTCAACCCGATGGGAAATGTTATCCTTTGGCTCAATTAAGCCCTGATGACCGGTGGCTTAAGGATTTCCGGTGGCTCTCTTTATATCGCCCGCGTAGCATTCCCGACTTGTTTTTTTACCCCATTCCCCGCGAAAAAGGAAACGAACAAACACCGTTGTCCTCTTCTCAGGGAAAACGCCCCCCAAAATAAAAAGTACTGTTATTCTATATTTTTCAGAATTTCTTCACGAAGCAGGTTTAAGGCGGCATTAGAAGCCCGTTGTATGATATGCAACCTGCCACCCATAGTGCCAAAATGAAAACATTGTGTTCGTATTCGAGTATTTGAAGCCACGGCAATCCACACGGTACCTACCGGCTTATCGGGAGTGCCTCCTTCGGGTCCGGCAATCCCTGAAATCGCGACCGCGTAATCGGTATCTAAAAAATCCATCGCGTTGATAGCCATGTCACTCACGACCTCTTCGCTGACTGCCCCATGTTTTTTGAGATTTTGCTCCCTCACGTTTAAAAGATGTCTCTTTACTTCGTTAGAATAGCAGACCACACTCCCTTTAAAGCAGACCGAACTGCCGGGAATAGACGTGATAAGATGAGAAAGGTAGCCCCCCGTGCAACTCTCGGCTAATGCTAACGTACTTTTGCTTTCCCGCAAAAGATTTTCTACAACCTCTTCTAATTGATTGTCTTCGTAAGACCATATATATTTGGAAATAAGTAGTTTTAATTGTTCTACTTTCTCTTGTAGCCTATTTTCCATGCTCGATAGGTCCTTCCCCTTCGCGGTGAGTCGTAAACGAATAATCCCCGGTCGGGGTAAATATGCCAAAGACATATCCGTAGGAAGTGCCGTCTCCCACGCGGACAAGATATCTGCCAAATCGCTTTCCGCTATCCCTATGGTTTGCACTACTTTGTGCACAACATGCTGTTCTGTCGAGAACTTTTGTTTTAGCAAAGGGAGCAGTTCGTCCTCAGACATGGATTTCATCTCGTGCGGTACTCCCGGTAATGCAACCACTACTTTGCCGTTGTCTTCCATCCATATTCCCGGGGCAGTTCCATGCCGATTATATAAGACCGTTGCACCCTCCGGCACTTTTGCCTGATCGCGATTTCGTTCGCTAACAATCATTCCCCGCCGCGAAAGCATATCTTCAATGAGTGATAAAGTACGGGCATCCGCGATCAATGGTTTGTTAAAATAATGACACAATGCTTCTTTGGTCTTGTCGTCAGCCGTAGGTCCTAAACCTCCGGTAAGTACCACGAGCGAAACTGTTGCTAATGCCTGTTGCAAAGCCTCTTGAATGTCTTCCTCGCGGTCTCCAATCATTTCCACTTTGTTTACCGAAAACCCATGCCGGTTAAAAAAAGCCGATAGCCACGACGCGTTGCTATTGACTACCTGACCTATCAATAATTCATCTCCTATATTGATAATTTTCAATTCGTTCATGGTTATGCTTTTTTTTTAAATGAAACACAAAAAATAGTCGTGAAGTGTTGTTGTTTGTTTCGAGTGGAGCATAAGGGAGTCGAACCCTCGACCTCTTGATTGCGAACCAAGCGCTCTAGCCAACTGAGCTAATGCCCCAAAAAGCGATTGCAAAGATACACTTTTTTTTGTTAATAGCGGTTTTTTAACCTGCAAGGTTAATTCTTTTTTTGAGATGCTATTTTTCCCGCAGGGAAAACACTTTATTAACCGTAGATTTTAATCTACGGAACAACGATGCCATTCCCGCGTTAGTCCCGCAGGGACTTGTGCAAAACGGGGTTATCTTCTGGAGGATGTCTCAAAGTAGAAAAGCCGCGTCATTCCGGCTTTCGCCGGAATCCCCCGCTTTATCAGGAGATCGCGGGTCGATCCCGCGATGACGATTCCTTATCCCGTCATCGCGAAGGCGAAGCCTGAAGCAATCCAGTTTACTGCTTCCCATAATCTTTATTCCCAATTTTCTAAATTCTAAATTCTGAATTCTAAATTCTATTACCAAGGACAGTATATAATTACCTTGCCCCGTATAACCATATTGTCCAATATTTCCCCGAGAAAACATTTCTTAACGACAAATCAATATCATCGGCATTTTCAATTTCTACCGCCGATAAAACATATTTCCCGCCCATCTCTTTGAACTTATTGGTATTAAACGCCAAATTTTTGATTTTCTGCCCCTGATTTTCATGTCTTTCTAACTCGGTTGAGAAGACATAACAACGACTACCCCACTCGTCAAAGTATTGTCTTGTTGCCTTATCCTTTGCCAACTCATCGCTTATCATTTCGCGAAACTGCTTTTTATAGGCTAAGGGATACGAAACCCAATACCCGTCCAAACAGTAAAAACCACTCTGATAAGCAATGCTCGGATGCAAACCTACACTAACGACTCGATACAAATCCTGTGGTTCGTGAATATCCTTTTTAATTTTATCAAACAGTTCAAAATCAAAAAACTGCGCGTATGTTGGAGAGCCGCTCTTGCCCGTGAGTAGGAGACGGGCGTTATGAGTAAGTTCGATGTTGTCGGCACACACGTTTAAGAACATGCAAACAATAAAACCCGCGATAACTATATTGCCTTTTTTCGCGGATAACCGGCTGCCGATATTCTGTAGCGCCAGCGCGAACAAGATCATCCAAAGGGTTGACAGCAGGAAGAAGAACCGTCCCCAATTAAACGATGCAATCAATTTGATATGATTGCCCAACGGCGTTCTCGTTAAATAATACAGGAAAAGAAAAAGAAAAATACTTGCAATGGACAAGATGATGTATGTGCTCGTTTTGTCGATACTCAACTTGATGTGCAGTAGATTTTTATTCTTTTTTACTTGGGTAACAAATCCTAAAAGGGCGGCAAGCGCGACCCATGGAGTAACAAACATACCTGTATGAATATGGTTAAACAATCCATGAAGTCTTATCAAGTTGATAAGGTTTTCTGTAAACTTCGGTACAGGGTATTCAATCGTATCTCTGTGGCTAACCGGTGCGCTGTTATTGATAAAAGAGGAGTAAATAAGTTGATGCTCTACGATAACATAGCCCGTGAACA
>JAISUP010000017.1 GCA_031272025.1 Bacteroidales bacterium | reverse complement strand
GTAGCGTGTCGGCAAATTCGGCGGGCACAAAGTCGCTTAACTTGTATTCGGTTACGCCTATCGGCTTGTGGATGTCTTTCAGAACACTATGCGACCAAGTCAATTGTGCAGACAGTGTCTGCACAATTTGAAAATCATCAACAAACCGAGCGAATCTATTCATATATTTGAGGTTTCTGACAGAGTACCCCGTTGAGTTCGGAAATTCCGTTTTGATGTCTCGTGCGAAGTTTTCAACGAACTTATTGCCGTATCTAACATTTGCCGAGATGGTCTTGCCGATGTTCCAATAGAGAAAAATCTGCTGCTGGTTGACGCCCGCCCAGCACAGCCCTGTATTGCGCGTCTCTGATTTGCTTCTTTATGCTGTTCAGCACCTCAAAATAGGCTTTATCGTTGATTAACAGACTATTTTGTTCATCTATGACAGCGGCGTGAGCCTCCTCTTTGGGAAGCGTCTCGCCTCTCAAAGCCGCCCTGCCGTCAGGTGATGTCTTTCGCGTCGTTGCCATATATTGCGTTTTTTATCAGTCGTTTATATTTTGTTATTTGGTGTTGAACAATGCTGCAAAGATAGTGAATTTTTTAATATGTATGCGGTTGTGTCGAAAAATTATTAATAGTTTCCATTATGTTTATATATTATAGACTGTCAGTGCTTTCTTTCCATTCCTTATAAAGTAGAAAAGGAAAACCAAAATACAGAGGGTGCATTCCGTAAGGAACGCGCCCAAAGGTGGGGGAGGGTATGGGTTCTACCGAGCATGCCATCTCTACGGGATGCCGGAAAGCCGTACGATAGGATTTCGAAAGACGTGTGGTATGAATAATGCCGGTTAGCGTTGTGCTTGTTTTTGGTTGGCGGCATTCATAAACCCCTGAAACAACGGGTGCGGGTGATTGGGACGCGATTTAAATTCGGGATGAAACTGGCATGCCACGAACCACGGGTGTTCGGTCAATTCTATGATTTCTACGATACTCCCGTTGGGCGACGTGCCACTAACCACGAGACCTTTCGACAACAAGGTGTCTAAATAGTCATTGTTTACTTCGTAGCGGTGACGGTGTCTTTCACTAATTTCATTTTGTTGATAAACATCGTGGGCACGTGTTCCTTTCATGAGTTTGCACGGGTATTTTCCCAGTCGCAATGTTCCTCCTAATATGCTAAATTCGTTTTGTCCGGGCAAGAAATCAATCACGGGATATGGCGTTGCCGCATCCATTTCTTTGCTATTGGCATCTTTTAAGCCAGCCACATTGCGGGCAAATTCGATAATGGCAATTTGCAATCCCAAACAAAGCCCTAAATACGGTATCTTTTTTTCGCGGGCATAACGTGCCGCGTTCACTTTGCCTTCGGTACCCCGACAACCAAAACCGCCCGGTATCAAAACCCCGTCCATTTCATTGAGCAAACTACCCACACTTTTTTCTGTGATTTCTTCAGAATCAATCCAATGTATTTGAAGATCAATATATTGGTGTATCGCGGCATGTTTTAAGGCTTCTACCACGCTCAAATAGGCATCTTGTAACTCTATATATTTGCCTACCAAGGCGATATTTACTTTACTCTTTTTTATTTTGCTCTTTTGCACCATATCTTCCCAATCGGTAAGATTTTGTTGGAGACAGCGCAATCCAAGCCGTTTCACCACTTGGTCGGCAAGTCCCTCGGCTTCCAACGCCAACGGTATCTCGTAAAGCGAAGGCATGTCAGGATTTTCTATCACGTTTTCCAATTTCACGTTACAGAAGAGCGATAACTTTTCCTTAATTTCTTTTCCAATAGGATGTTCGCTGCGGCACACGAGAATATCGGGTTGTATGCCCAGACCGAGCAACTCTTTCACGCTATGCTGCGCGGGTTTGGTTTTCAATTCACCACTAGGTGTAATGCTCGGTATCAAAGCCACGTGAATATACATGCAGTTGTCCCAACCTTCTTCTACCGAAAATTGACGTATGGCTTCCAAAAAAGGCAAACTTTCGTAGTCGCCCACGGTACCTCCCACTTCCACGATGGCAACGTCTGCCGGATGGGTTTGCGTGTTGATCCTTATTTTTTCTTTGATCATGTTGGTAACATGCGGTATCATCTGTACCGTTGCCCCCATATATACTCCATTCCTTTCATTATCAATGACTTGATAATAAACTTTTCCCGCGGTAACGTTGCAGTATTTATTGAGATTCTCGTCTATAAAACGCTCGTAATGACCAATATCGAGGTCTGTTTCTCCACCATCTTCGGTTACGTATACTTCGCCATGTTGATAGGGATTCATGGTGCCGGGGTCCATGTTTAGATAAGGGTCTAACTTTTGCATGGTTACTTTAATCCCGCGCGACTTTAACAATCGCCCTAGCGAAGCTGCCGTGATTCCTTTTCCTAACCCCGAAACTACGCCGCCTAAAACAAAAACATATTTCGTATTCATCTTCATTATATATATGCCTGATTTTTTATCTTTGCAAAGGTAAATGAAATTTTTGACATCACGGGCGAGAAAATCATTTTTCGTGCATTTTTTTAGAAATGATTATTGGAAAATCTATCTCATCACCTTTTCTATACATGTCCATAATTTTTTCGCGGTAAAATCCCAACTAAAACGGGTGCGCTCTATTTTTCCTTGTTGGATGCACTCCTGTCTCAGGTTGTTGTCGGTAGAAATTTGTTTCATGGCACGGGCAATATCTTCCGGGCTATAGGGGTCAACGAGTAAGGCTGCCTTTCCCGCGACTTCGGGCATGGCACTCGTGTGAGAGGTAATTACCGCGGTTTCGGCTTGATAGGCTTCGATAATAGGGATACCAAAACCCTCGAAAAGAGATGGATACAGTAACGCGATAGATGCCGACAGCAAATGAGATAGCACATCCGGCGATTGATGCCCCGTGAAAATCACATCTCGCGCGTATTGCATATTCGCGTATGCCTTCGCGATATCCCCTTTCCACCATTTTTTCTCCCCCACAACCACTAATTTGATGCCGTGTGTGTCCGTTTTTTTTAGAATATCGAACGCGCGAAAAATATGGTCCAAATTTTTTCGTTTGTGTATGGCTCCCACGAAAATAAAGAAAGGGTACCCCCCCGTGTACTGTTGCAGAGTTTTCTGTTTCTCGATTTCTGTTTTAGGAAAATAGGCATCATGAATCCCGTTGTATACCACGTCAATTTTATCGAGAGCAATACCGTATTGATTGGCAATGTCTTGTTTCGAAAATTCGGATACCGTGGCTAACCGGTCAGCACCTTTCGCGAAACATGGAAAATGGGTGAGATAGTATTTCCTGTAAGACTTTTTTAGCCATTCGGGATGATGCTCAAAATTAAGGTCGTGTATCACATTTACTTTTGGAAAATCTCCTTTAAGCGGCAGCCAACCATCGGGCGATAAAAAAAGGTCAGGGCTCAAACGTTCTAATTTCGCGGGTAAAGTATATTCAAAATAAATGTCCATAAGGTACGGGTGTCGCGTGGGCGGGTATACCACTGTCGGAACAACATTGTTGTCAAAGATAAAACGCGTATCGTAAGGACGGTCAAAGATAAAATAAAACCGGTGCTCGGGGTGCGCCCGCGTAATCCGTTTCAACGTTTCGTAAGCGAACCACCCAATTCCTTCCAACTTGTCGGCAAGCAACAATCGTGTGTTTACTGCAATATTCATTTGACTTAAAATAAAGGTGCAAATGTACATAAAAAAAAAATGTGTGATTTAAAAAAAAATGTGTATCTTTGCACCCTCAAAAAATGGCGATCATAGCTCAGCTGGTTAGAGTGCCGGATTGTGGTTCCGAAGGTCGTGGGTTCGAATCCCACTGGTCGCCCGTAAGTCTTTCAATCAACATTTTAAAATGAATAGGTTAGTTTTTGGAAAACGGTCATCAGGGATGACCCTTTTTGCCGCTCTTTTATGCGGTTTTGTTTCATGTGGGACAAAAAAAGAAACGTCCATACCGGACACGTTTCCATTGATAGATAAAAGTGCTTACGACTGCGAGGTAGACGGGAAAAAGGTATCTCTTTACACGTTACACGCGGGAAATATCACGATGCAGGTTACCAATTACGGGGCACGAGTAGTGTCGTTATGGGCACCCGACAAGGACGGGAAACACGAAGACGTAGTCATTGGTTACGATTCTATTTCCAAATACCTGCGCGGGGAAGGAGAACGTTTCCTTGGCTGTGTGGTAGGACGTTATGCCAACCGTATAGCAAAAGGAACTTTTGACCTTAATGGCAAATCATATCACTTGCCTATCAACAACAACGGGCAAACTTTACACGGGGGAAACACCGGGTTGGACCGTGTGGTATGGGATGTTGAGCAAAAATCAGACAGCGTGCTATGCCTAAAGTACACGTCGCCAGATGGTAGCGACGGTTTTCCCGGGAACCTTACCATAGAAATGACTTATTCTCTATCTGCCGAAAACGAATTTCGTATTGACTACAAAGCCATAACCGATGCCCCAACGTACATCAACCTTTCTAATCATGCTTTTTTCAATCTCAAAGGAGAAGGAAACGGTACCATTACCGACCACCTGCTCACGATCAACGGGGAACATATTATTCCCGTGGATAGCGTGCTCATTCCCACCGGAGAGATAGCCCCGGTGGAAGGTACCCCTTTCGATTTTAGGGAAGCCACTACCATAGGCGCGAGAATAGCACAAGATTGCCCGCAATTGAAAAATGGCAATGGCTACGATGTTACGTGGGTACTCGATGGACAGGAAGGCGAACTTTACCTTGCCGCGATTTTGCAAGAACCACAAAGCGGACGAGCAATGGAAGTTTGGACAGACCAACCGGGAATACAATTTTATAGCGGGAATTTTTTCGACGGTTCCGGCATAGGAAAGCACGGGCAACCCATTCGATTTAGAGAAGCCTTGGCATTAGAAACACAGCACTTTCCCGATAGCCCGCACCACCCCAATTTCCCAAGCACCTTGCTTAACCCGGGAGAGGAATACCACCAAACTTGTATCTATAAGTTCGGGGTAAAATAATATTATTTCCCGGGCAAGAAGGATTTATCCCTCTTTGGTAACAACAAGGAATGCTGTTGCCAAATATCGCGTGATTATTTCATCAAAAATGACTATCTTCGCGTGATATAATTTTTAATGTTTTTATGAAAAATTTTATAGTCATTGTTATTCTTTTGTCTTCGGTAAATTTACTTGTTGCACAAAGGCTTACCCCGCTTTCGCGGGATGTAGAGACAACGGTAGATGGCGTGAAAGCCATTTTTGCCACGGCACCGGGCGATAGGGATAAAGAAAGTAAAGCGTTGATGGAACAATTTGCTCTTTTTTGGAATTCCCCGTCCTGTTCGGCAAACGCGCGTGCCGATTTCATTGAAATCGCGAACTATATGATAGAGAAAAAAATGCGTCCTTACCCGCATTTTCAGTCGTACTTGCTTGCCGAATTTGCTTTTACAGGGAGCAACTACGCGAAGCAACATCATATATGGCGTGATGTGGTTATTTTTCATGCAAACAAAGACGCGACCCGGTTTCACAAAATTATGGAAATATACACGCTTTTTTTCACGAAAAATTATCTTGCAGAGGGAACTAATATTTCATGGAAAGTGTTGGGTACACTCAAAGAAATGGGGGTCAAAGAAGAGCCGTATCTTAAATTTGAAGATGTTGATTTTATCGGTTTTTCGAGACAAGATAGTCTTCTAGTGAATACTACTTCAGGGATATATTATCCTTCTTCTGCTCGTTGGAAAGGAAAAGGGGGCATGATTTATTGGGACAGAGCGGGCTTGCGCGACCAGGCAAAAGTACAATTAGACCAATATGAAATAGATACCCGCTTTGCCCGTGTAGAAGGAGAGAATGCTCTGCTCTATTATCCTCGTTTGTTTTCAAAGCCAATAAAGGGCAAAGTGGAAGAAAAAGCAGGCTTGGAAACCACGGAAGAGAAAGCCACCTATCCTCGCTTTAAAAGTTATGACGAGCAATTGACAATTTTTGATTTGTATGAAAACGTGGATTATAAAGGCGGTTTCGAGATGCGCGGGGCAAGCATCATGGGAAGTTCCAGTGAAGACAATATGGCTCATATTTACATTAAAAAAGACAAAAAAAATATAGTAAACTGTTCTTCCCGGCATTTTCTATTTCGCCCTAAAAGCGTGCAAGCCGAAGATGCCAATGTTGTAATTTACATAGAAGAGGATTCGCTGTATCATCCTTCTGCCAATCTTAAATTTTCGAGCGACACGAAAGAACTTATTATCTCCCGTCCGAAAATTGGCGTGGGACGTGCCCCTTTCATTGATACATATCATAAGTTAGACATCACGGCAGAGGCTATCGTGTGGAAAATAGATGAGGCCCGTGTTCGCGTAAAACCCCTCGTGGGCGAAACCACGGCTTCTCCTGCTATTTTTGAATCTCAAAATTATTATGACCCTTCTCTCATGCGGTCGATGCAAGGGTTTAATGACATATCGCCACTTTATACCCTTTGGGAACTCTTTAACGCGAATAAGTTTCAACCGGTAAGTTTTAGTAAGGTGGTTTCTCATTTCCGCCGTTCCGAGTCAGATGTTAGACAAATGCTTATTGACTTTGCCGCCGCGGGTTTCGTGGAATACCATACCGACAGAGATAAGATAGTATATCGCTCAAAAATGGCAAGATACTTAAATAATGACACCGGGAAAAAAGATTACGATGCCATTCGTCTCGAATCGAAAATGCATCAGGCTTCCTTAGATTTGCTTACCAATGAATTGCGAATTAACGGGTGTGAGTTTTTCATGATTAGTGAAGCGCAAATTGTCAATGTCTATCCCGCGGGCGAAAAAGTTACGGTGAAAAAAAACAGGAACATGGATTTCGCGGGACGAGTAGTAGGTGGCTTATTTGATTTTGCAGCACATGGATGCCATTTTGACTATGATAAATTTCAAATAGAAATGGATGTCATTGATTCTTTGATCATGTTCGTGGAAGACAAAAATGGGGGTAGGAACATGTACGGGGACTATCAGTTGCGCAAATTGCAAAACGTGATAGAAGAACTCGCGGGGACTCTCTCCGTGGATATGCCCGGCAATAAGTCGGGACGGGTAGATTATCCCGACTATCCTATATTCGAGAGCCGCAAAAACGGGAAAGTTTTTTATGATAACTACGCCAATAACCGTGGGGTATATCATCGCGACCGCTTCTGGTATCATGTAGACCCTTTCGTGATAAAAAACATGGACAACTTTGATACCGATTCCATGCAATTCAACGGGCGACTTATTTCAGGAGGCATTTTTCCCGACATTAGTCAGCCTTTGGTAGCACGTCCTGATTTTTCGTTAGGATTCGTGTATAAAACGGGAACTGCCGGGCTGCCTTTGTACGAGGGCAAAGGAATATATAACAACAAAATAGACCTGAGTAATAGGGGATTGCGCGGAACGGGAGAAATTAAATACATTACCTCGAGAACCACCTCCGATAGTATTTTCTTCTTTCTTGATTCGCTCAACGCCAAAGCCAACAAACACGAGGTTGCCCCCATGGAAGGCGAACCTCAATATCCTCACGCCACGTTATTTAATGGCTACCTGCATTGGATGCCTTATCAAGACGAGATGTTTGTTCATACCCGTAAAACCCCCATGCAAATATTTGATGAAATACAACTTACGGGATACAGTCAACTGACCCCATTAGGCATGTTTGGGCGGGGAGTTACCAAACTCAAACGGGCAGATCTTACTTCCAAACGATTTCATTTTAAACATCACGAGATGCTTGCCGATACCGCCGACATGCGTATATTCTCGCTTGACGCGTCCGACTTCGCGTTTTCTACCAAAAATTACAATTCGCGTATTGACTTTAAAACACGCGTGGGAACTTTTGTCTCTAATGGAGAAGCATCAGAACTCGTGTTCGTGAAAAACGAGTTTAAGGCACAAGCGAAAGCCTCCAGTTTTGATTGGGACACGATTGACGAGGATGTCTTGCGTTTCCGTTGGGAGGAAGACCCGTATAAAGACGTGGATATCGACCAAACCGCTTCCCGCGAACTCGTGGACATGAAAAGTTCCGGCAACGAACTCGTCGCTACGAACCCCGACAAGAAAGGGCTACATTTCAACGCCCTGACAGCAGAGTATAATTTTACCAAAAATATCATCAAAGCCCATGGCGTAAGATTTATCAATACCGGTGATGCCGCCGTGATACCCGAACACGGGGAAGTGCTTATTTACGAGAAAGCCGACATTGCATCGCTCACGAATGCTCGCCTTCTCGCGGGACGCGAAAATAAGTTCCACGAGATATATCATGCCGGGATTAAGATTTTTACTGCAACAAAATTTCGCGGGACGGGCGACTACGACTATATAGACGAGAATGAGCAGGTGCAAACCTTACATTTTGACACGCTGTGGTTTAATAAGCACACTATCGGGCACGCCAAAATCCCGTTGGAACTTAATTTTAAGTTTAGTTCTCATTTTGCCTTCGATGGACGAGCAGAATTGCATAGCGACCAACCCACGCTATTTTATGCCGGTGGCGTAGAATTACTACACGATTGCCACGACAGCATTAAACCCGTTAGATTGCGCATCCTGCAAAATGTTGACCCCAAAAATATCCTGATAGAAATATCTTCCAAATCAAAAGATGTTACCGACCGGAAAGCCGTAGTAGCCATCGCGAGCACCAATAGAGAAGGACGCATCTACACCTGTTTCGGTGCCGCCAAAGACCAATTCAACGATGCCGAGTATATCTCTGTCAATGGTTTTATCACGTACGACAAAAATATTCATGCTTTCAAAGCAGCATCATTAGCAAAACTGCAAAATCCTGATACGATAGGTAATATGGTCATTCTTGACGACTACCAATGTATCACGACAGGTAGAGGTTCGATTGACATGGGGGCAAAATTAGGACGAGTAGATTTCAAAACCAATGGTACGATAGTAAATTACATGAAACAGGATTCGGCAGACATGAATTTAGTTACCTCTATAGATTTCTTTTTCAGCGATAAAGCCATGATACTCATGAGAGAAGCCATTGCCGACAACATAGACATGCCGCTCGTGAGCCATGCCAAAAACGAGGCTTTTGAGAACGCTTTGAGAGACCTCATGGGCGAGAAAAAATATCTCAAATATCAAAACGAACTATC
This sequence comes from Bacteroidales bacterium, assembly GCA_031272025.1. Lineage (GTDB taxonomy): Bacteria > Bacteroidota > Bacteroidia > Bacteroidales > WCHB1-69 > JAGVVH01. Next base: position 554 of record JAISUP010000017.1, on the reverse strand, counting down.
CACCACGGGTACCGTGTCGCAATTACCCAAAGAAATGCAGGTGAAATTTTTCTTCTCCGACATCTTTTTCTCGTGGGACAAGTCTACCTCTTCTTTCGTGTCTCAACGACAACTACCCCTGATTATTTGCGGGAGCAAACAGTTGTATAAAACCGTGCCCGGTCGTATCGTGATAGAGAAAAAAGGATCTAAAAACCGTTTGTATATCTTGCTCGAAGAAGATAGAGATTTCTACTTTTTCCAATTCGATAATAATAGCATGTACGGGTTCTCGTCCAATACCGCGTTCAACGAAGCAATATCTTCCGTGAAGGTAAAACAGAGAACCATGCAATCGGAAAGCAAACTCAAGTTACCCTCTTTTACCTATAAGTTGGGAAACAAAAGCCAACACCGGAATTTCGTGCGAAAATATTACGGGACAGAGTAGGTTAATTCTTTTTTTGAGGTGCTATGTCCTTTGAATTTGGATAACAAGAGTTAAACGGGGTTTCACGGGTTTCACGGGTTTTTCGTGTAACTTCTCGGTTCTTCGTGGTTCTTCGTGTAATTAT
>JAISUP010000008.1 GCA_031272025.1 Bacteroidales bacterium | reverse complement strand
ACGGTCGTGTCTTTCTCGTCTCTGCCCCATATTGCTTCATATTTTCTCAGGTTAGCGTCCAAAGCGGCACACGTTGCCTCTAAATCGCGGTAGCCTTCTTTGTTAAAATCCAAATAAATCACGGGGTATCTCGTCCATTCTTTTTCCAATTCCGCGATGGCAAGTCCTTCAAAAAGTTCGCGTTTACCTTCAAAATAGGCTTTAAGCGTGGACAAGAACAGACTTTTGCCAAACCGGCGCGGACGACCGAGAAAGTATGGTTTGCCCTGTGTTGCCAATTGATATACATACCGTGTTTTGTCCACATACACGTAACCGTTCGTGCGTAAATCCTCAAAATCCTGTATGCCTACCGGCATTTTTCTTATCGTGTTCATGATGTTTTGGCAATAAAATTATGCCGCGAAGGTAACGATTTTTTTTTATCCATTTTATCTTGTTTAATCGGAGTAAATCTTTTCAAAAAATATTTGTACATTTGCACTGATTTTCAAGGAGAGTTTGTTTTTTTAAATAAAAATTAAGTAACGATGATTTCAAGGAGAGATTTTTTAAAAATTAGTGGGGCCGCCACTGCCGGGTTATTAGTCAAAGGCATCGTACCGGCGAGCGCGAAGGCGATACGAGTACCGTCGGTATCCCCTGTTACATCACAAAAGGTGAATCTTGCTTGTGTTGGCATTGGCAACAGGGGCGAGCAAATCATTGAAGACTTTGAGCGCACGGGTTTAGCCCATATTGTTGCTCTTTGCGATGTAGATTTAGGAAATCGGCAAACGCTCAATATTCTCAAAAAATATCCCGAAGCGAAGACTTTCAAAGATTTTCGCGAGATGTTTGACAAAATGGGCAATGCTATCGAGGCGGTTTGCATAGCTATTCCCGACTTCGCGCATTTTCCCGTGTCCATGTTAGCGATTTCTTTGGGAAAACACGTGTACGTGGAAAAACCCATGGCACGTACCTTTTGGGAAGCCGAACTGATGATGAAAGCCGCACGCGAACATCCTCATGTCGTTACGCAGGTTGGAAATCAGGGACATTCTGAGGCAAACTATTTTCAATTTAAGACATGGTTAGAGGCGGGCATTATCAAAGATGTTACCGCTGTGAGTGCCCACATGAACAACGACAGACGGTGGCACAACTGGGACCCGAACATAAAACATTTGCCTGAAAGCCAGCCCTTACCCACTACATTAGACTGGGATTTATGGCTTACTACCCGTCCCTATCGCGACTACAACGAAAAATACCATCAAGGAGAATGGCGGTCGTGGTACGACTTGGGCATGGGAGCCTTAGGTGACTGGGGGGCGCACATCGTGGATACGGTACACGAATTTTTGAAATTAGGATTGCCCTACGAGATCAATCCATTGAAACTGACCGGACATAACGATTATTTCTATCCTATGGCATCTACCTTGCTGTTTCGATTTCCTGCCCGCGAGAACATGCCCCCGCTTGACTTAACCTGGTATGACGGGATAGATAATTTGCCGCCTTTGCCACAAGGATACGGGCAGTCGGAATTAGCCGCCGACATCCCCCCCTCCGGTGCCGGCGAAATAACCCGACAAGCACTCAACCCGGGGAAAATTATTTACAGCAAAGATCTCATTTTTAAAGGAGGCTCGCACGGGAGCACACTTTCTATCATTCCCGAAGACAAAGCCAAAGATATGGCTTCGCGCTTGCCCGAAGTGCCGACAAGTCCTTCCAATCACTTCGCCAATTTCTTACTCGCCTGTCAAGGCAAAGAAAAAACACGTTCCCCCTTCGAAATTCATGGTACACTCAGTCAGGTCTTCTCGCTGGGAGTCATTGCACAAAGACTTAACAAAGTTCTTTACTTCGACAACAGAACCAAGCAAATTACCAACAACGCTTTTGCCAATGCCATGCTCACGCAAGAACCCCCGCGAAAAAATTGGGAAACATTTTACGAACTTTAAAATTTAAATCATGAAAAATTTATCACGAATGACAGCAACCGCATGTCTTTGTTTGCTGTTTTTGTCAGGCACTCACGCGCAGGACAACACGCTCACGCGACAAGAAATTATCGATGGTTGGCAATTGCTGTGGGACGGGAAGAGCACGGAGGGCTGGCGAGGAGCAAAATTAACGGATTTCCCGCCTCAGGGATGGACTATCAAAGATGGTATACTCAATGTCAATGCCGCCGAGGGCAAAGAATCTGCTAACGGGGGAGATATCGTTACCCTAAAACAATACCGAAATTTTATCCTGAAAGTAGACTTTAAGATTACCCGCGGGGCAAACAGTGGCATCAAATATTTCGTAGATACGGACATCAATCAAGGAGAAGGCTCGGCAATTGGCTGTGAATTTCAAATTCTTGATGACAAAAATCACCCTGATGCCCAACAAGGGTTGAACGGCAATAGAACGCTTGGTGCCCTTTACGACCTAATCCCCCCAGACCGGTCAAATCCCAACTATCGTTTTAACGAGCACGACTTTAATACCGCTACTATCGTGGTGCAAGACAACAAAGTGCAGCATTTTCTCAATGATGTAAAAATCGTAGAATATACCCGAAACACGCAAGCATTTAACGCGCTCGTTGCTCATAGCAAATACAAAGACCGCCAAAACTTTGGTAACGCCCTATCGGGGCATATCCTTTTGCAGGATCATGGCGATAATGTATTTTTTAAAAACATAAAAATTAAAGAATTAAATGCCGAAAGACTTCCCCCTGAGACGAGGGAAACTTTCAAACTCGGCATGGCGGGTTATACTTTTGTAAATTTTGATATAGAGACTACGCTCGACATGATGCAAAAAATGAACATACACTATCTCTGTATCAAGAATTTTCATCTTCCATTGGATGCAACAGAGGCACAAATTGCCCATTTTAAAGCAAAACTTGCCCGTGCCCACGTGATCGGCTACGGGGTAGGTCCTATTTATATGAATAGCGAAAAAGAAGTAGATCAGGCTTTTGAATATGCCAGAAAAGTAGGGGTAAAATTGATTGTAGGGGTTCCCCTTCACTCTCTTTTGCCTTACGTGAATAAAAAAGTAAAAGAATATGACATGAAATTTGCCATTCATTTACATGGACCTGACATGCCCGACAAGTATCCCGATGCCGAGGACGTGTGGAAGCATGTCAAAGATTTAGATCCTCGTGTAGGTATGTGTTTAGACATTGGACACGACACTCGAAACGGCAAGGACCCTGCCGCTGATTTACTAAAATATAGTAGCCGGGTCTTCGATATCCACCTCAAAGACGTAACCGACAGCAACAAAAGAGGTTATTCTGTGGAAATAGGACGAGGTGTTATTGACTTTCGTTCTTTTATAAAAGCCTTGCGACAAACCGGGTACGCCGGGGTTTGCTCTCTCGAACACGAGAAAAACATGGAAAATCCATTTTCAGGAATAGGCGAGTCCATAGGATATTTTAGAGCACTATTAGACCTTCACTCTCGAAAGCACGCCGGGGAAAATTGAGCAAATATACTTGTCGTGAAGCACGAGTAATTGCCGTGTATAACCAACGAAGGGTCTCTATTTCCTGCTGAGGCTCGTCCCTGAAACAGCAATCCACAACTACATTTTGCCATTGTCCTCCCTGAGTTTTATGACAAGTAAGCGCGTAGCCAAATTTCACTTGTAACGCGTTTAAATACGGGTCATTCTTGATTTTGAGAAAACGTGATAGCGGGTCGGCGATGTCTGCATAGTCTAAGGCAATTTCATCATAGAGTTTCCGGTTTTGTTCGGGCGAGAGCGCGGGCGTGTCGCTTTCTATGCTATCTAACAGAATCTTCACGCTCAGGTCAGGATGTTCGGGATAATCACACAAGCGCACAGTTACATCGGCAAAACAAAAGCCATACAAGGTTTCGGTCTTTTGTATAGAAAGCAACTCTATCATTTCCCCGTTGGCAAGAAATCCCACTTCTGAGCGATCATCTACCCAATAATAATTATTTTTCACGATCATGAGATAGTCTCCGGCGGCAATTCGGTCTTCTCTAAACAAGATTCGCTGTCGGATTTCCATATTGAAACGACAGGCACGTTTGTTGCTACGGGTAATGGTAACGATGTCATCACAGTCGAGTTTCCCGTAAAGCGTATGATAAAGTTCTTCAACATCGCTACCCGCGATATTTTTGAAATCAGGAAATATCTTACCCGAAAAAAAAGGAAAAGTCGCGTCCGCGTTTGATATTTTTTCGCGCAAACGCGTCGCGTTGAACAAGATGCCTGAATGTAAGGCTTGTCTCACTACCTCCGTCAATTGATAGCCTACCACATTCAAATAAAACTGACATTTGAGATACTCGATATCCAACGCTGGGCTAAAGTTCAAATGCACGGGAGGCAACTGCGCCTCATCGCCCATAAAAAGCAATTTGCACGATTCCCCATCAAAGACAAAGTGCATGAGATCGGAAAGCAATTGTTGCCTCGCGAAAAAAGTCCCTTCGGTAGAAGTGTGAGCAATCATAGAAACCTCGTCTACGATAAAAAGTGTATGTTTCAATTTGTTTTCTTTTCGGGCAAACCGCGACTGTCCATTTTCGGTTTCTACTTTATAAATATGTTTATGAATAGTGAAAGCCTTTTTGCGCGCGTAATTGGAAAAAACTTTTGCCGCCCGTCCCGTGGGTGCCAACAATACCGACTTTATTCTACAAACGCGCAAAGTTCTGACCAATGCACTAATCGTGGTAGTTTTCCCCGTGCCCGCGTAACCTTTAAGTATGAATAATTGATTTTGATTATGGTCAAATACAAAATCGGTAAGCAAACGCATGGTTTCTATTTGCTCGGCAGTAGGGACAAAACCAAGTTCTTCGTGTAACCGGTCATTAAATTGTGATTTTGATAACATGAATATTTTAATTTATCGGCAACAAAAATACGTTTTTTTTCTTAATAATATTTTTTGTATTTTCGCGTAGATGTTAAGAATATCTAAAATATTTGTATACGTGAGTTTTACGTGCTTTGGTGGTATTGTTTTCTCTCAATCTATGGAAAAGGTCAATTTTCGGGCATGGGAGGATTCTCTTATTCGGGTACGCGGACAAGTTATCAATGCCACGGGAGAGTCGGAACGGGCATTGCTCAACGAACAGTTCATGAGTTTGTTAGAGCAAGTATTGCGTTTGCCGCAATCTTTCGCTTTCTCGTGGGATTCGGTACGTAATTTCACGGTCATTGCTGCCCCCGACAACCGGCTACGATTGTTTACATGGGCTTTGCCCAAACCAGACCAAAGTATGGAATGTTACGGTTTTATACAATATCACGTACCCGAACAACTCGTGCGATATCCCCCGAATATCAAAGGAAAACAACGGGCAAAATTTATTGAAAAGCATCGCAATTTCATTTTTCCTCTTTACGACAAACGTGCTCATATTGACAATCCTACTACCTTTATTGGGGACCATAACTTTTGGTACGGGGCGATTTATTATGCCATTGTCCCCTTTGAACTAAACGCCACGACCTATTATGCTTTGCTGGGTTGGAATAGTAACGATTTTTTCACGAATCAAAAACTAATTGAAATATTGCATTTTAAAAATGACAAGCCTGTTTTTGGAGCAAAAGTATTCAAAGACTGGCCACCCAAAACAGAAGAGCGACGCCCCTTAGCCGACTATGATTCGCCCAACAAATCCACCCCAAGAGTATCTCGTATTTTACTAAATTATAATAAATTATCTACATTAACCCTTCGTTATGACAAACAAATTTATAAGGTCAAAAGCGAGAAGAAAGACCCAAAAACGCATCGGGCGGTAGAAGAACCCGTGGAAAACGACATGATTGTTTTTAATCAATTGATTCCCATGGACAATAAAATGCCGGAAATTCCCGCGTTTATGGTTCCTGAAACCAGTTTAAATCAAGGTTTTATATATCAAAATTACAAATGGGTATATATTCCTAACGTGGAAGCCCGCGACAAGACCGACAAACGGGTTATTGTACCGCATCCCGTGAAACATAGAGATTTTTATCTATCTAAATAATTATACAGAAGAAATAAGTTTTAAATATAATGAATCATACCGAAAACAGGTTGTACCCGCTAAAATTTATCCCTATTTTTAAGGATAAAGTATGGGGTGGACAAAAAATGAAATGCTATTTACACAAAGATTTTTCTCCATTGCCCAATTGTGGGGAAAGTTGGGAATTGTCGGGGATGGAAGATGCCGTATCTGTTGTAGAACATGGTTTTCTCGCCGAAAACGATCTTAATGAATTGATAGAAATATACATGGACGACTTAGTTGGCGACAGTGTATTTCAAAAGTTCGGGTTAGGCTTTCCCTTGCTCATTAAGTGGATAGACGCGGCAGATGCGCTATCGGTGCAAGTACACCCTGATGATGACCTCGCGCAACAAAGACACGGTCTTAACGGGAAAAGTGAGTTATGGCACGTGGTGCACGCCGACCCCGGGGCGGGATTATACGTGGGATTGAAACCGGATATATCGAAAGCCGACTACCTCCATGCCGTGAGCGCGGGAAACGTAAATACACTCTTGCAATTTTACCCTGTCACGGAGGGAGACACGTTCTATATCCCGGCAGGCACATTACATGCCATAGGAAAAGGCGTTTTATTAGCAGAAATTCAGGAAGCCTCCGACATTACTTATCGCGTATTTGATTGGAACAGAAAAGACGAGCACGGGCTCCCCCGCGAACTCCACCTCGAAGAAGCCGTGGATGCCATTCACTTTAATCAGCATGAACCACTGAAAATCAATTATAAACCATTGACAAATCAAAGCGTGCCGCTACTGCGCGACCGCTACTTTAATATCAATTACCTACACCTCGACCGCCCCTTACAAAAAAATTATACTACCATAGATTCTTTCGTGATTTACATGTGCACGGCAGGAGAAGTCCACTTCTTGTACGACAATAACATAGAAATTGCCCGCGCGGGCGATGTCATTCTCAAACCGGCAATCATGGAAACCTTAAATCTCGTCCCCGTGCTACCTTCTACTTTATTAGAAGTATATGTTTAAAATAAAATCATTCGCATGAAAACAGAAGAGATAATCCCCAAAGAAACCCCCGATATTGTTCAACAGGAAGTACACGAAGACGAATGCCTTATAGGACAAGACGACAAAGAAGAACTATTTGAACATTTTCGTTTTGAAGTAGACAAAGGGACTGCTTTAATTCGGATAGACAAGTATTTGCAAAATTTAATACCTAACGTTTCGCGGACGAAAGTACAACAAGCAGCAAAGGCAGGCTGTATTTTGGTCAACGGGACATCTGAAAAACAAAACTATCGGGTAAAACCCAGCGATGTAATTACCGTACTTTTGCCTAACCCTCCCAAAGAGTTAGAACTCGTGGCAGAAGATATTCCTATAGACATTGCCTACGAAGACGACCATCTTTTGGTGGTAAACAAACAGCCGGGGTTGGTGGTGCATCCTGCTTACGCCAATTACACGGGCACTTTACTCAATGCTTTGCTTTACCATCTCGAAAATAAATATTCTCCAGAAGGGGAACCCTATCGTCCCCTACTCGTGCATCGCATTGACAAAAATACCTCAGGTGTCATGGTCGTAGCCAAGACAGAATTAGCCCAATTGAGACTGTCGAAGCACTTTTTCGACCACGACATAGACCGTTCGTATTGGGCATTGGTATGGGGCGACCTCAAAGAAGATGCCGGTACCATAGAAGGATATATAGGGCGACACCCCATAGACCGTACCATACGCACCGTGTGTGCAGACAGCGAAAAAGGAAAATACGCCGTAACCCATTATAAAGTATTGGAAAGATTCGGATACGTTACCTTAGTAGAGTGTACATTAGAAACAGGACGTACCCATCAAATTCGCGTACACATGCGACATATCGGGCACCCTCTCTTTAACGATAGCACGTACGGCGGTAACGAAATATTGAAAGGTACCACCTACTCGAAATATAAGCAATTTATTCACAATTGTTTCAAGATCATGCCCAGACAAGCTTTACATGCCAAATCTTTAGGGTTTATTCACCCCGCGACAGAAGAACACGTCTTTTTTGACTCCATTTTACCCGAAGACTTCCAAACAGTCATCGAAAAATGGAGACATTATATCAAGTACAGAGTATTAGACGAGGATAACAATGAATAATTTTTTGTACCTTCGCGACCATTTTTTATAGTATAGGGTTAACTTTTTTTTGAAACAAGAACATTTAAGATGTCAATCATTATGCGGGGGAGTTTTCCCGTGGAACAATTTAAAACATGGAGCACCCCTTTTTATTATTACGATTTAGAATTGTTGGAGCACACGTTGTCGCGGGCACTGATGTCGGTATCTGATGTGTCATTTTTGATACATTATGCCCTGAAAGCCAACGCACATGCTCAAATTCTTTCTCGCGTATCACGTGCTAACCTTGGAGCCGACTGCGTGAGCGGGAACGAGATTCTCGCCGCGCTCGCCGCGGGAATCGCTCCGGCACGTATCTTGTTTGCCGGGGTAGGTAAAGCCGATTGGGAAATAGAATTAGCACTACAACACGACATTGCCTGTTTCAATGTAGAATCTATTCCTGAAATACAAGTCATTGGAGAAATTGCCGCACGTGCAGGCAAAACGGCAAGAATAGCCCTGCGCGTAAATCCCAACGTGAACGCCCACACCCATCACTATATCACTACCGGTCTCACGGAAAATAAATTCGGTATCCCGCTATCGGCATTGTCCGCGGCAATAGATACCTCCCTTCACTACCCTCATTTGTCGCTGGAAGGAATCCACGCCCATATAGGTTCTCAAATTGTTGAATTTAGCCCATTTAAAGACTTATGCAGGGTTTTGAACGACTTGCAGGATAGCATGGCGGCATGCGGCATTTATTTAAAGCATATCAACGTGGGCGGCGGTTTGGGCATCAACTACGAACACCCCAATCATCACCCCGTTGCCGATTTTGAAGCATATTTTAGGATATTTCGCGAACATTTACACCTTCGAGAAGGGCAAAAACTGCATTTTGAGTTGGGTCGTTCATTAGTGGCAGCCTGCGGGACACTCATTACCAAAGTTTTATATGTAAAAGAAGGAGAACAAAAAACCTTTGCCATTGTAGATGCCGCCATGACCGACCTTTTACGCCCCGCACTTTATCAAGCCTATCATAGGATAGAGAACATCACGTCCGTTTCTACTGAGGCACGCGTATATGATGTAGTAGGACCGGTATGCGAAAGTAGCGATCTTTTTGCACGCGACTTTCCACTCGCGACGACTTGTCGAGGGGACTTGCTCGCGTTACGCTCTACCGGTGCCTACGGGGAAGCAATGGCATCGGGATACAACCTGCGCGCGTTGCCCACCAGCCACACCTCTGAAGAAATATTCCATCACAAATAAACATGATATGACACTGAAACAAAAATACGATTACCTGATTCGTTATTTTGAAGCAGAACGACCTAACGCTACTTCTGAGTTACACTATAATAGCGCGTTTCAATTGCTCGTTGCCGTGGTACTGTCGGCACAATGTACCGACAAGCGAGTAAACATGATAACCCCGGTCCTTTTCGAGCACTATCCTACTCCCACTCAACTTGCCGCTGCTTCATTAGAAGACATCTTTCATATCGTAAAATCAGTCTCCTATCCCAACAGTAAAAGCGCTCATTTGAAAGGATTAGCGGAGAAAATATCCCGTGAGTTTCATGGAGAAGTGCCCTCTACCCGAGAAGGGTTGGAATCGTTACCCGGGGTAGGACGCAAAACCGCGAATGTCATGCTATCGGTATGGTTTCATCAGCCGGCAATGGCAGTAGATACCCACGTGTTCAGGGTAGCCAACCGGCTGGGCATCGTACAACACGCCGACACCCCATTAGAAGTAGAAAAACAACTGACCCAACATTTCCCAAAAGCACTGATACACAAAGCCCATCATTGGCTTATTTTGCACGGTCGCTACGTTTGTACCGCCAAAAAACCCAAATGTACATCCTGTGGCTTGGAACCCATTTGCGACAAAAACGAGAAAAACTAAATTTTTCCGTATCTTTCTTCTATAAATCCCACGGTTCATTCTTCTTAACCCCTAACATTTCCCCAAAATACGTAAATCATTGAAGAATTGATATTTATCAAAATTAACAACACATGGCACGATGCCGAAGTCACCCGCGAAACCGCCGAACTGCTCAAGGTTAGAGTTCAATTATTACAGTCCAATCCCCGCTGATATTTTTACAAGTTGTTTTTTCATCCGTTATATCAAGTGCTTTTAGTAGATAAGACTTTTCGGGGAAAAAATTTATATGCCCATCTAATGTATAATGGTAGTAACGCTGTCTCGGCACCGTAATGATTAATATCTTTCTTGCAACTCTCTTTAATTCAGATATGGCTTGTGTTAAATTTAAAACATGTTCTAATGTATGGCTACAAAGAACAACATCAAAAGATTTATTATCAAAGGGTAAATCTTCTACATTACCGTTTATTATTTCTATTTCATTATATAGAGATGACGTTGCTAAATCAACACCTGTTAAATTATGAAAGCCAGCATCATGCAATCGTTTGAGCAAATATCCTTTTCCACAACCAACGTCAAGTATACTATATTCATGGTGCAATACCTCATATTCATTCAAACTGTTAATAATAAATGAAATGGTGCGCTCGCTCAAATCAGTTACGCGTTTAGATATGTACGCGCCATTTTCATAAAGATCATAAAATGAAACATATTCTTTATCAGATAGTTTATAAAAGACAGATTTTATATTCATCCATGCTTTTGTATTTTTACCCTTGAACCAAAAAAAGAAGAACGGATACATAAAATATTTGTTATCTCTGATTATTGGCGGCAGTAATTCGTCCATTACAAACCGGATGGCATTGGTAACTTTTCTACTTAACATGGTTGCATTTATTTTTTAATTTTTAAAATATTATCGTAATTGTCGTGAAAATACGACCGTTTGTTATAGACAGAAAATGAAAAAAAAAAATGTGTGCTTATTCGGTTAAAAGTTGTATTTTTGCACCGTGAAAAACATTAAAAGAAAAATTATTAGAAAAAGAAGATGTCTATAAAAAACGGTCGTATAATTTCGGCAGATTTGGCATCATGTTTGATAAGTTTCTTTTCGTTAATATTTTTTTGAGGTGCTATTTTTCCCGCGGGGAAAACGCTTTATTAAGAGGCTGTCTCAAAAGTAGAAAAGCTGCATCATTCCGGCGAAAGCCGGAATCCCCTTCTAATCGTTAAAAATTAATATACAATTATTTAGCATTTGGCGGTCTTCGGGAGATGGCGGATCAAGGCCGCCATGACGAGCTTTTGAGACAGCCTCAGAACAACTGGAAATTTTGTAAAAAGAACTTTCAAATCAACATGGCAATTTTTTACAACCGACCATGCGGAACTATGAAATTCAAAAGGATATAGCACCTCAAAAAAATATTAACCAAAAAATTGTTATCTTTGTACAAAATTTAAACAACAAGATAATTATTATTTTATGTATGGATTATGAATACTTTCTCTGAGTTCATTACCTTTCTAAGTTCGCATCTTATGGGGATGGGATTAGTCTTACTATGCTTATGTGTAGGCTTATATTTTTCGATTCGTACTCGATTTTTACAAATTCGCTATTTAAAAAGCATGGCAAAAATGCTCTTTGTGAGTAAATCATCAAAAGTGGGCATATCTTCTTTTCAAGCCTTCATGTTAGCGTTAGCAGGAAGAGTAGGCACCGGAAATATCGCGGGGGTTGCCACAGCAATAGCCTTAGGAGGTCCCGGTGCTGTTTTCTGGATGTGGTTAACGGCTTTTTTAGGAGCAAGTACCGCTTATATGGAAGCAAGTTTAGGACAGATTTACAAAGAACAAATTGACGGACATTTTCGTGGAGGTCCTGCTTTTTATATTCTTCACGGTTTGCAAAACAAATACTTTGCCATGGTATTTGCGCTCATTACTATTGTGGCAGAAGGCATTCTATGCCCCGGTGTCCAAGCCAACAATGTGGGTTATGCCTTTCAACATGCTTTTGGGGTAGATTTAAAAATAACGGGAGCCGCGATTTTAGTTTTATTGGCTATTATTATTTTCGGAGGAATAAAACGTATTGCTAAAATTGCAGAGTTTATCACACCATTCATGGCATTATTATATATCATTGTGGCTCTTATTGTTGTAGGCATACATTATACAGAGATACCTGAAGTTTTTACCCTGATAATCAGATCTGCTTTCGGCTTGGAGCCTGCTTTGAGTGGAATAGCAGGAGCGGCGATTGCCATGGGGGTAAAGCGCGGCATATATTCAAACGAAGCAGGACAAGGCTCTGCTGTTCACGCGGCGGCAGCGGCTGATGTTTCACATCCTTCAAAACAAGGATTAGTTCAAGCCTTTTCCGTGTATACCGATACCCTTCTCGTTTGTTCTGCTACTGCCTTCATCATTTTATCTACCGGTATGTATGATGTGTTCGACGCGAAAGGACAAGTTATTCTCAGCGGGGGCAATCTTCCATCTACAATCGTTGAACATGGTCCTATATATACACAAATGGGATTAGATTTACATTTTCCCGGCTTTGGGGCACCTTTCGTAGCCATTGTCTTGGCTTTGTTTGCCTTTACTACTTTAATGAGTTATTATTTTCAAGCAGAAAGCAACATCTATTTTCTTTTTAGAAAAGAAAAAAAACAAAAAGCAGCACTACTATCTATTCGTTTGCTATTTTTAATATGCATGTATTTCACCTCCATCTCCTCCATGCAAACCGCTTGGGATATTGCAGATATCGGGGTTGCATTGATGGCATGGTTCAATATTGTGGCACTACTCTTGTTGCAAAAAACGGCACTGAAAACTTTTGCCGACTACGAACAACAAACAAAAAGAGGCATAAAAGCCCCAAAATTCAATCCGGGGAGCCTATCTATCAAACATTGTAAAGTTTGGGAAGAAGAAAAGCAGAATTGATTATTTTATAGTATCTTCGCGGGCACGTATTTTAACACGTTTAATAAATAGTAAAATTATCATATCATGGTCAATAACGAACAAATCAAGGATCTTGCTTACCGGCTCGATGAGCTAAGGAGGTGCCTTTGACGTGGATGGAAAAAAGCAGGAAATATCAGAAAAAGAGAAAATAACTCGGGAACCTGATTTTTGGAACGACCCGAAAATGGCTGAGAAGTTGTTGAAAGACATTAGTTTCGTGAAGTCGTGGGTAGATGCGTATGAAAATACCCGTGGGCTTGCAGACGATTTTTTGGTGATGCACGATTTTTTCTTATCGGGCGATGCATCAGAAATTGAGTTAGATATGCATTACGAAACGGCGTTAAAGTCGGTAGAAAAATTAGAATTTCGGAACATGATGCGTCATGAAGAAGACCGGTTGGGGGTAATCCTGACAATCAATTCCGGGGCCGGGGGTACCGAAAGTTGCGATTGGGCAGATATGCTTTCACGTATGTATATTCGCTGGGGCGAGAAACATGGTTTCGCGATAAAAATTCTTGACCGTCAAGAAGGAGACGTTGTCGGCATTAAGTCAATGACTATTGAACTCTCAGGTTATTATGGTTATGGTAATCTTAAGAGCGAGAATGGAGTACATCGTCTCGTGCGATTGTCGCCTTTCGATTCTGCCAACAAGCGTCATACCTCTTTTGCTTCGGTTTTTGCCTACCCTATCGTGGACGATGACATAGAAATCGTGGTCAACCCGGCAGACATCGAGTGGGATACTTACCGGTCGAGCGGTCCGGGTGGTCAAAATGTCAATAAAGTAGAAACCGCCGTACGACTACATCATTTACCTTCAGGCATCGTAGTCGAATGTCAGGAAACCCGTTCACAACTGCAAAATAGAGAAAAAGCCATGCAAATGCTCAAATCAAGGCTCTATCAATTAGAACAAGAAAAAAAACGGGAAAAAATAAACGAGATAGAAAGTAACAAAAAACGCATTGAATGGGGATCGCAAATACGGAGTTACGTGATGCATCCTTACAAAATGGTCAAAGATTTACGTACTCGTTACGAGACTTCTAACGTCGCAGCGGTCATGGATGGCGACCTTGATGACTTTATCAAAGCATACTTAATGTCATACGGGGGCACTGTTTAGCAAAGAGAGCAAGTTATTGACAAACAAGTCAATATGCGATTTTATTGAGCGGGTTATGTTAGATTTGTTGCTCAACCAGTCTTTCTATGGATATGAATGTATATTAATATTTAACGATTATAAGGGGATTCCGGCTTTCGCCGGAATGACGCAGTTTTTCTACTTTTGAGACAGCCTCTTCACAAATTGATTTGTTAACAAGTATGTTGCAGTTATTCTTTAGCGGCGAGGCAACAAGCAAATAGCCCCGCGGTTTCTGTACGTAATCGTTTTTTGCCCAACGAAATTTCCTTGAATCCGGCATTTTTTGCTTTTTCTACTTCTATGTAGGTAAAATCTCCTTCCGGTCCCACGAGTACGGTCATTTCAACCGCGGTCATGGGGATATGTTGTAATAGTGGAGTATCTTCAGGGGTTTCGCACCATGCAATATATTTTTCTACAAGGGGGGTATTTTCGGGTATTGTTTTTAAGAAATCATCGAAAGGGAGACATGTTATTTGTGGCAAAAATGCGGTTCCCGATTGTTTGATGGCAGCAATAGCGATGCGCGACATGCGCGACAGGTCTATTTGTTGTCGCTCTGAGCGTTCACAAATTAAGAAAGTAATTTTTTCTATACCTATTTCCACGGTTTTTTCGAGCATCCATTCCATTCGTTCTCGTTGTTTGGTGGGTGCGATTGCTAAATGAAACGCACGCGAACGCTTTCCCCATTGGGATTCTTTGCTTAGCACCTGCAACCCCACTCGATGACGATTAATGTCGGTTAGCATTGCTGTGACACGAGTCCCGCGACCATCTATGAGCATGAGGGTATCTCCAACGCGGCGATGCTTTACCATAGCACAATGTTTACTCTCCTCTTCCGAGAGCCATACCATAGCCGTTGTTAAATCGGGGCAATAATAGTATTCCATTTTCCACTAACGTTCCACGACCATTTTTCGGGTAAGTATCACGTCTTTACAATGCATGGTATAGAGATAAATGCCCGATGGTAAGGAGGCAGTGTTATAGTTCCATCTTTGTTCGCCCCCGTTATAAAATTGTGTTTCGTTGTACAAGGTTTGTCCTTCTATGGTATGTATTTGGAAAGTAACCTGTCCAGGTTCCGGCAGCGAGAATGGTATTTGGGTAAGTCCATTGGCAGGATTAGGTATATTTTGTCCTAACGAGTACCCTTTTCTCACGAGAATATCTTCTACGCCTACCCCTACATCAATGCAGGAAATAATCCATTGTTCGTCATTTTTCGAGTTTTCATCAAAGTCGGTATATACCCGAACCACGATTTCACAATGACTGTATTTTGATGGAGCCACTAACGCTGTTTTCAGGGTATAATACATGGTATCTCCCGGCATGAGAACTTGACTCACGTGTTCGGTTATCGTGTTATCATAATCTCCAACGGATGCACTTGCCTGTATATCATATTCATATACTGCTTCTGTTCCATAGTTATGGATCAGTATCACGGGATATATGGTATCGTTGTAACTAATACAATCTTTATCTCTGTTTGATACGTTTTTATATGATTTGGGGAAGAGAATGGAATCTATACCTAAGTCGGGGTAGCCGTAACCAAAACGAATGTCGTCGAGGGCGGGATCTATCATTTTGCTATGCTTGTCGGCGATGAAACGCACCTTTGCAATTTCGTCAAATTCGTTGAGCATGACATAACGATTGAGCCATGCAGAGGTATCATACGATTGGGTAGGACCGGTAAATTCGTCTATGGGGATAAAGTTATTGCCGGAGCCAACCTCTACTCTTACGCGCACGCTCGCGGTAGTATCTTTGGCATAGATATGTTCCCAATAGGATACTTTTTTGGGGTATCCGTTTTCATAATGCAGGTTTAGACATGCAGTGGTGAGATATGCCACCGCGGTTGTCGATGCATTACTTGGTGCCGATACTGCCGCGAACCACCCTTCGGGCATCCCCCTGGAGGGTACACCGGTAGTGTGGTCGTGCAATGGTCCCGCGTTAGGCGCGTTGTCGGTTTTACTCATAAATACCGACCACTTAAAGTTGGTAACAGTGGTTGGCGTTGTCGTTGCTGTCCACAAGGCAGTATCAAGTAAAAATTCATCAATTTCTTCCCCTGAATACAATTGTTTTTCGTAGTCAAATCGTTCGTAGGCTTTCTTGTCCGACATTTCTATGACTTTCGTGTTCGCCTTCACGGTAGCCACGGTTCCGGATTTAACATTATTATACACGTATTCATCCGGGGGGTATGTCATACTCACGCTCACGGCATACGTGCCTGCTTTACGCCAGTTGACATGATCCACCGCGAACATGGTTGTTTCGTCCGGCAAGATGGTACCCGAAGTATAATCTTGTGTGTAAGAAACGGTGTCTGTGGCTGTTCTCAGGGTTGCTGTTAAGGTCATGGGCATGGTTTCCGAGAAAGTTATGGGAGAGGTACCGTGGTTTTTGATACGCACACGTACTCTACCTGACGAATCAGGACATACCTCGCCTGAAGGGTGTACGATTTCTACAATACCGGGGTCTATGTTATATGGTTCGTGAATAATCATGGCATAATCTTCGGTT
The DNA here is from genome assembly GCA_031272025.1 of Bacteroidales bacterium. Classification (GTDB taxonomy): domain Bacteria; phylum Bacteroidota; class Bacteroidia; order Bacteroidales; family WCHB1-69; genus JAGVVH01. Next base: position 47,952 of record JAISUP010000008.1, on the reverse strand, counting down.
TCCCCGCTGGTATAAATCGCGCAGGGTGAAGTTTGTGTTGTACTTGCCGTGATTATTCGCATTAGAGTTAACCCCAAGGCTGCCGTATCCGGGATATAAATTGACCCGCTAATCGTGGCGTATCCATTGTTTGCCGTGGGGGTTTGTGCCGTAGATGAAAATAGATTTTCATTGGTAGCAAGTGTGTTATCGCGGTTTAAATCTACGTAAATATAGCGATAAATAGACGAACCTGCGGTGGTAGTAAAGGAATTGGTAATGGAAAAATCGTGAGATTGTCCCCGCACCACGTTTACAGGGGGCACTGTCTGCGTATAGTTTGTATAACGTCCGTTGTTGGGGTTAGGATTATAGTTGAACAAGGGTAGTCCCGGACCATTATTAAGGTCGGCAATGGTAACATTAGAAATATCTGCTTTATCGGCTTCTAAGGGATACGATTTGCAAGGAGACGGTTTTTGGACTTCCAAAATCAGGGTATCGTCTTTGGTGATATTATCACAGGCTAATCTTACGCTCACCGTCAATTTTTCGGGGAAATATATATCTGTGAGGTCTATGGGGGCAGCGAAGGTAAAAATGCCCGTTCCTCCCGCGGCTATCGTATTCGTGTAAGTCTCTGTTACCGGTGTTTTTCCTTCCAAACAATAAGTAACCGGGAAATTGGAAGCCGCCGTTGTTCCCCAGTTTTTGATAGATACCGTTACTTGTTCGCTCGTACTGTAATTATCATTCGGGGTGATGGGGGCAGTGATATTTGCTACTTGCAGGTCGCAAGCGGGTTGTACCGTGGTTAGCGTGATGGGCGAACGAGGAGATGGGCAGGTGTACGTGAAAGAGAATCGAGTATTGATCCGGTTTGTAATCTTAGCAAAATTCTCTGTTCCCGTGGTGCTATTGAGCCGGTTCACAGCGAAATTGGCTTTGCTCGTGCATCTAAAATTCGGGGTGGTATTGCTGCTATTCCCTACCATCGTGTAACAAGATTCTCCATTACAATCTTGTACGATGAGCAATAAGATATTGTGTCCCGTGTAATAGAAACCTCCTTGCACGGGCATTTTAAACCACGCGATACCGTCAATGTTCTCTGTATTTCCAAAATCAGTTTCTCCATCAAAAATTAAGGTCGCCTTTGACACGAGCGTTGCCCAAGGATAGGCTCCTGCTGTAGCAAGGGAGGTAGTACTGTCGTTAAGGATATAAAACTTCACGGGGAAAGGCGAACCCGCGATATGCGTGATAGGAATAGATACGGTATCTATATATCCCGCGTAACCATCGTTTAATTCGGCTGCCTCATACAATTGTATTGCTTGTCCCAATTTCGTGGCATTGGTTCCCGTGGTAAAACTGAAAGTAGAAACATTCTGAGTTGTTCCTGTCCCACAAATGGGCTGTGCGGCAAATTCGGGTTGCCGAATACGTCCCGAATAGTAATAAGTGGTATTGGTACGAATGGGGGGAGTGGTAAAAGAAGTTCCCTCGCCTATAACATTACCACCAACATTTTGATCATAAAAATAGAAATAATTAAGATATGACTCGGAGGGAACAATGTGTTCTTCATTTCCAAAGGTTACAGATCTGGAAATGGGAGTAGGAGCATTGGGTAGTGCAGGCACTTTCAACACGCCCGTTAGGGTATCATTATTTTTATAGTCGTTGGGCATATTCCCCGTAGGCTGTACCGTGATGACATAGTTATATATATTGTTTTGTGTGGGTGAGGTTAGGTCTATTGCTGTATTGAAAATTACCTTGTGAGTAGCCAAACTGTCAATGGGTACGGTAATGGTTTGAGAGCCTGTCTTTGTGCTTGTCCCTGTAAGATTTGCATTGATTTTGAACGTGTTAGCGGGAATAACGCCCACACGGGTATTTTGTACATCTACATTAAAATGGGCATTAGTCAAACCGCATTCGTAGTTATTCGGGCTATTGTACGAAACGGCTTTCAAGTCGTGCTGAGGAGCGAGCAGATGTATGGTATATTTCACCATTTTCGTGCTACAACGGGGAGCGGCAGTTTGTAAGTTGATAGATTTTACCCAGTAAGTAATGTCGTCATATAGCACGGGGGTAGTGAACGAAGCCACGTTGCTGGCTAAGGGGGTACCGGTTCCTTCGGGGTTATTGTATACCCAATATCTGCGTGACGCGTTATAGTTCCCGTTAGTTTCGCGTAGTTGTAATTTAAAGTCTGTGGCAAACGGGTGATTGATAGAATCTATTTCATCGGGGAACCAATCGGTTTGTTCCGCTTTAAAATTACCCTTAATCGTATCGTCATTTCTAAAAACAATGCTTTCTCCAAGCAGGTCGGTAAAAATAGTGTAATTCCATGTAATATCGGCAGTGGTTGCTTTAAAATCGAAAGTATTGGGGAATGTAATGGTATCGATAGAAGACGCTAAAATAGGTCTATCCACGGTATAGGTAATGGGGGTACCATTAAATATCGCCGTAATTTTCACTTTATTAGCAGGAATAGTCGAGTTCATCCGGTTTTTTAAGATAACGACGGGATGCTCGTTTTCTAAGGTACAGTAATTGCCGTAAGCACCTGTTGGGGGTAAAAATTTCATCGTTTCTAAGTCATAATTAGGTGCTCCGGTCATAAGAATTTGAATGGGCACTTTTTCACTGGGGCACAAAATATCGGCAAAAGAAAACTTAACATTCATACGGGCAGAGCTGGTTGAAAAGGTTGCCGAGTTAAAAGCATCTGCGGCAGTCCTATAATCCTGCGTATTAGTTACATTGGTAGAAATAAATTTACAAATATTGGTAGCCGTTCCCACGGTTCCTGTGCTCTCTGTTAAAATCATCAAACTTTGTCCCGTGTATTTAAAGAGTTCGGGCAATACCAATTCGTTCCACCCCGCCTTGTTAAATATCGAAGACGGACCATCGTACACTAATAAGGCACCCGATATTTCATCTGTCCAAGAACTTACAGCATGTACAGTCAATGCGGTCAGGTCTGTATTTTTAAGATATATCTTTATATTAGCCACGTTTTCTACCGGTGTAGTAGGTAATTCCACGTTAACGAAGATTTTAGCAACATAGCCATTTTTATTACCTAAATCTATGGCACGGTAAAGGGCACGGGCTTTGGAATAGTTATTGATGAGGTTAAACATGTAAGAGTTTGAGACGGTGCCGGTGCCACAAATGGCTTCATCAATTCCTCCCTGAGCCACATTGACATAATAGGCTGTATCCCACAAAATTTCAGGGGTTAGGAATGTATTGCCTTGTCCCAATAATTGCCATTGCTCCACGCCCACATTTTGGTACCACGAAAGCACTCCATTGTTTGCAGGTATGGCAGGAGGAAAGGTTGCCGTAAGCGTCCCCGAAGTACTATATGGTACGTTTATTGGCGTACTAACCGTGGGCATGTTGGCTTTACCCCGCGAAATAAAATCGTATTCTAACGTGTCGTTGCCGGGAACACGGTCTGCCGTTAACTTTTCTATCCATACTTTTAACTGATAGTTGTCGTCTACACCAACTTGCGTGTTGGTAAAGTCGGGTTTGTAGGAGAACGTGAATGTAGTCGTCCCCAAACGAGGCAAAGGCTCAGTCATGGTTTGTTGTGCTACGTGCGAATTATTGACCGACAAGTGAAAAACTGTGCCCGCGGGAATGGTTTGCGACCCGTAGTTAGTCAAGTTCAATGTAACATTCTCGTGTCCCAAGTCGCAATTTGATACCGGTGAAACATACGAAAGTAATGCCATGTCGTTCAATATGGCTTTTTCTACTACTGCCCCAATCATTGCCCTGCCATTAACCTGCGGGGTATATTGTTTATTGGTTCCCAAGGTATAGTATGCCGAATCGCGCATGGGTGCCTCCACTTGTGCCCCGATGTAATTACCGGCATCCATGAGATGTATTCCCGCGAAAAAACAGTCGCTCACGTTACTCAATATGGATTGGTTCATGGGTAACTCTACCCAAGTGTTCACATGCCCGGCGGTGAGGGTAAGGGTATCGGATTGGGCAATCACGTTACCCGCGAGATCCGACACGAAAGCATATACTTTTTTCCCCACAGGATTATCTGTGATACTCACGGGATAAAAACGTACGGCATTGGTAATGATTTCTTCTGCCACGTTATAACGATTCGCGAGACGGGTTCCCGCCGTACCGCCAATGGCTTTGAGATTGGTAGAAGTGTCCGCGAAATTTACTCTATAATCATAGGTAGTCAAAGGTTTTCGTATCGTGTCGTTTTGCTTGTTGTTGTCGCCGCCAGACACGAACACGGTTACTACATTGTTCCCGTTGTTATTCAAATGTGTCCCGTTGAAACTAATAACCGTTTCTCCAAGAAAAGGAAGCGTTACGTTGCTCACGGTTTCTGTATACGTGTTTGCTCCCGATACTTTCAGCGTGATATCGTGCGTTTTTTCTTCTGCTCCAACGTTAACCACTCGCACTTTGGTTTTCATGGACATGTTGGCTTTAGTGGGTGCCTCACTCCATGAATATAAATCAGTAAGACTAAAATCATCGGAACGGACATTATTGATATATACTCTGTCAATATTCAAGTTGCTATTGCTGGCTACCGCGCCGAGTCCGCGTCCGTCAATAGCAATAATCACGCATTGTTGCCCTATATACGGGTTAAGGTTAAAGATATAGCGTTTGAAGGCGGCGGTAGTGTAAGAGGCGTGATACCGTTTGATTAAGGTGTCTTGTTGATTTGTAAATTCCGTGGCTCTCAACGCTGTAAACGTGTTACCTCCATCAATGGATACTTTAACTACTATACCGGAAACGATAGAGGTTGTCCCTACTTTGTCGTGCGCGAACCACACGTTTAAGGTAGGATTTTCGCTACCTACCAAAGAAAAGGCAGGCATAATGGCGCGCGAAAGGACTAAGGTAGTGTTAGTGGTGGTAAGAGACGAATTCTTTAAATCTAAGAAAAGCCGTCCCCCCCCGTATGTTGGGTCAAGGGTAGGATTGCTCCCCGTGCCACTTTCTATTTTCCAATTGCCCAGCCCACTGATTTGTTCGGATTTCCATGCAGGAGAAAGGTCCGAGAGGGTTGGGGCAGAAAACGTTTGGTCATACTCGTTGGGATTAGCCGTAATATTTAAGATTACATTTTCTTGTAAGAAAACATGCTCTAACGTGTCGTTTCTATGGATGGTATCGCCCGCGATGCTCGCGACAAACTTAAAATAGATAGGATCGTTTACCCCTAACGGCGCGTTTGTCTTGATGATTACATCTCGTGTTTCCAATGGATTTAAAGAACCGGTAGTAACGGTAACGGGCTGGTGAAATTCGTAACCACCCGAAATGTCGGCTTGTATGGTTAGTTTGGATGTCGTGCTGTTAAAATTAATGGATTCACCTCCTACATTTCTTATTTTCAACGTGATATTGGCAGTATTTTGCGGGCATGAAGCAGGAAGTGGCGACACTAATTCTATCAAGGCGATATTCACATCCGGCAAAACAATGGTATAGGCTCCAAAATAGGTGAGCGTTTTTCTCTGTATACCTCTAATATCCTCGGTTATACCGGGTATCATAGGAACCTCTAATCCATCGTATATCGAAAGTTCTAAGCAACTGTCGGTATGAGCAAAACCGGGGTCGCGTACCATGCCATGATCTTCCACGCTACCGCCTTGCATGTCCGCGTTGACATACCAACACCATTGCTCTAACGAAGACCGGTTTGCCTTATAATAACCTACAACCCCGTTGGGAGAGTAAAATAAATTATAATCTGCTGTTAAAGATGATGTAGTGGTAAGATTCGCGAGTTCAATCGGACAACCATGATACGTTTCGGTGGAACCATTGACTTCGTTAACTAAGATATTATTTTTTAAAACCAGATTGACAATTTGGTTGTTTCCTGTTCCGGTAGTTTTTACTCCGGCACTGCGCGAAGTTAGGTTCGCCGTGGCATACAACCGTACCGAATTGTGCAACAATTGCACGTTATTACTGGCATTGGCTAATTCTATCCCTGTAGGAGAACTCCCTGATACACATATATTTACTTCATTATTAGCCACTTTAAGCGGGAGAGAAGATGTGCCGGCTACTGTCGCTAAATAAATGCCCTTAATCGCGGTGGACGTGTTTTTTACCGTGTTTCCCGAAACTTGCTGACATAAGTAAATATTTTCCAAGTCAATACCTCTAAAACCTGCCGTGGTGCCGATTTGTGTTATCGTGTTGTGCGACACCGTGCTCACTGTGTCGTAAAAAAGCACGATACCAAGTGTTGCCGCGCTAATCTCGTTTCCGGTTACTTCATCTAATTGATTGCGACAAGTGGCGGTTCCTGTTCCTTTATAGTTAATGCCATAGTTGCCGCCGGTAATGATATTATCTTTGATCGTGATATGCCGATCTATTTTATTTGCCGTGCTCAATAGACGATAAATGCCAGTATAAGTATCCGCGGTCCCGGGAGTTGCCGGAGTATTGACTTCTATTTTGCAATTAGAGATGGTAATATATTGATTCATCACGATGTCGGAAGATGTGGTTGCTTTGTTTAAAAAGGTTACCCCTCTGGAACTGGTTCCTGTTGTTTTTCCCTTAATGGTGAGATTGTGGAAAGTATAAAAACCCACCCCGTTGAGCACGATAGCCCCCGTTCCTGAAGTGCTATTATCTTGTATAATAACGGCATTCCGGTTGCCGTTTTCGGCTTGGAAAGTAATCCTGTGGGCTTGCGACTGCCCGTTATAGGTTTGGTCGAATGTGAAGTCGCTATAAGTCCCCGGTTTGAGATTGATGACCACATTGCCACCGATACCACAATTCGCGAGTTTGTCTTTTAAGGCGGCTATCGTGGGGAAATCTGCGGTGGCATCTCCTACGGTATAAGTACCGTTGAGCGCGCTGTCGCAAGAATAGACATCGGCATAAATCGTGTCGTTATTCAACGTGCCGTTGTCATTTGCCCCGTTTCGCTTTATTACCCATGCTTTGATATAGTTATGCCCATTTACAGGCACGATATTGCCCAAGATTACCGTGTCCCGCTCTTCCATGCAAAGGGCAGTCGCGGGCGGCGCGGTCCAATTGTATGTAGTTTTCTGCACCCCGTTATGACTCCACCCTATTTGCAAAGAAGTCATGAGATTTTGGGAACGGTTGGCAAATGACACCTTAACAGGATGAGACTGCCCCGTGGTTAAGGCAAATGGAAAATCGTGAAATTTGCGCATCCACGCATCATTGCTCGTTACATTATTAGTGAAATTGGATACCAAGCGAAAATTAGTATCTAATGTAGCCGTGTTCCCATGCATGTCTGTGGCTGAAATCGTGTAATAAATCGTGTCCCCGATACAATGTTTGGGAACACGCCAAAACCCGGTGTATTGATGTTCCTTGTGCCCTGTTGTTGTCCGATTAGTGGTAGAATTGTATGCCGGCAAGGTAATCCACGAGGCATTTTTTCCATTCTTGTATTTAAAAGAAATGCTATTGAGGTTAAGGGTATCATTGCCCCAATCTGAAATCAACGCCTTTATCTCGTAATAATTATTTACACTATCTTGCTTAAGATCATTGACTTTATACGGGCTTTGCAAAGTAATCTTGGGCGGGTTGATGTCGGCATTGGAATTGATAACCCGGATGTTGTCCACGAACCATCCTGCCATATTATTATTGTTGCCAGTGGTAGGCGAATAAACGGAGTAAATAAATGCTACCCTGAAAAACGTGATATTGGCTGCTGCTTGCTGTAACTCGTTGTCTATTCTAATGGTTTCGTTTTTCCACCAACTTGCCGTAGGTATCGTAGTGGGACTACCATTGACCCACGTGCTGTAAGATTTATCTGAAAATGAAGCATACGTGATCAGGCTGGGATAATATGCTGTGGCTTGTAATATCGTGGTGGCATTTCCAAAGTAGGTTTCGGAAGTAGCATTAAACGACAATACCGAATTTCCCATCAGGTACGTTTCCGAAGACCACGCGTTGACCGCGTTGGTATCTGACGAGAATTGAATCAAAATATAAGCAGGATTATTGTCACCGTCGGATAGTCCATATACTTTACAAATATGATCAAACTGCAAATAGGTGAACGGGGTAGACCGGTTGTAAGGAATCGGCTTGGTGTAAGCGATTTGGTAGTCTCCACTGGCTTTCGTGTGATAAGCACGCATACATTTATTGGCAGCCCATGCAGGCTGGGTTATAGCCCATGTGCGACCTTCGGTGCCTGTTACATCGGTTTCTTTTACTCTGGTAGTAATTTTGCTTGTTGTCCCGTTAAAATTCTCATAATAAATCCACGTAGAGTCCAACAACTGCGCGAAAACCGCCGCCGGAACTATCGCCCATAACGCGATAACAAATAGGAACTTTTTCATATCTTATCTGTTTTTGTATTTGCTAAAAAATCTTGCAAAAATAATATTTTTTTTTAAAACAGCATATTTTTTTCTTGCATTTTATTTTTCTATGTATAATTTTCCGTATTTTCGCGATATAATTATGGAAACATTAATGAACTATAAACAAATATGAATCAACAGGGTTATCGTTCCGATGTGTCGCCTGTGCGACAGTGGCTTTTTGTTTTCCTGCTTGCCGGTATGGGAGGACTTATTTTTTGGAAACTATCCGGCTTTATTAGTGCGTTGTTGGGGGCGATTACCCTTTACGCGGTATTGCGCTATCCCTTATTCTTTCTTACCGAACGCGAAAAATGGCCTCGATGGGCTACTGCCTTGGGATTGCTCTTGCTCACTATTTTGGCATTAGTTGGGGTAGGATGGTTCGTTTTTGTTATTGTTGCCCCCGAAATCGCCTCCATAGACATTCATTACATCTCTAATGAATTGCTCGAACTGTCTCAAAAAATAAATGATTTGGTAGGCTTTCCTGTCGTATCTACCCAACTTATCGTAGATTCTAAGGGACTGATTGCCACTATCGTATCTTTATTGCTCAATTCTACTTATAGCGTGGTTATTAATTTGGTGATGATGGTGCTCGTGCTTTATTTCATGCTCATAGGGGGACGGGCAATGGAGCGCATGTTGCTGCTATACATGCCTTTTGATGGAAACCACCTACTTATGCTCAAATCGGAAATCAAAAAAATCATTTTAAGTAATGCCATTGGTATCCCGCTGATCATGATTGTTCAGGGGATAGTGTCGGGGATAGGCTATTGGATTGCAGGGTTAGACCGGGTTGTTTTCTGGGCTTTCCTTACCGCTATTTTTGGGTTGATTCCTATCGTGGGGACGGCAGCCGCGTGGTTGCCACTCTCTATCTATCTCCTGTCTACCAACCATATCGGTAGTGGAATATTTCTCCTGATTTATAGTGTGGTATTAGTTACTAATTCTGCCTATGGCTGTCAGTTAGCGTTAATGAAGATGATGGCAAACGTGCACCCGCTTATCGTGATATTTGGGGTTATTTTAGGGATACCCCTTTTCGGGTTTTGGGGCATTATTTTTGGACCGCTTTTAATTTCCTGTTTTTTACTTCTTTTAAAAATCTACAAGATGGAATACGGGCAAGCGACATCGTAATTTTCGTGATTAAATTGTATATTCTTTTCTGAAAGAGGGGACAATCACTTGTTGAAAGCCTGCCTGTGCGAGATGTTTCGTGTAAGTTTCGCGGGCAGCATCTTCCCCGTGTACCACGAAGATATGTTTTACTTTGTCCGGTTCTTGGCACGAGAGGTAGCGTATCATTTCCTTGTAGTCGCCATGTCCAGAAAAGGCATCTATGCAGGCAACTTTAGCCCGTACATGATACAGATTCCCAAAAATGGAGACCTTTTTGTCGCCCCGCAATATTTTGGCACCAAGGGTAGAAGGTGAGCAGTAGCCTACTGCCAATATTGTAGTTCGCGGGTTTTCTATGTTATTAGCGAGATGATGTTTTACGCGTCCGGCTTCCATCATACCCGAAGCCGATAGAATAATGCAAGGACGATTGTAAGTATTCAGTCGCTTAGAGTCTTCTATGGTTCTTACATAATGTAATTTATTGAACCCGAAAGGATCCGGATGAGTGTCCATGAATGTTTGCATCTCTTCATCAAAACAGTCGGCGTGAAGACGAAAGATATCTGTTGCCGAAACGGCTAAGGGGCTATCCACGAAGATTTCCACGTCGGGTAGCATCTTCGCGGTTTTGAGTCGATGAAGGGCATAGACAAGATCTTGCGTGCGTCCAATGGCAAAAGTGGGGATAATGAGTTTTCCTTTGCGCTGCAATATCGCATCTTTTACCGCGAGTGCCAACTCCTCTTCCGCGTGAGGCAATGCATCGTGCAACCGGTCGCCATAAGTAGATTCGGTAATAATAAAATCTGCCTGAGGGAAAGGTTTCGGGTCGGGCAACAAAGGCTTGTCGTAACGCCCTATATCTCCGGTATAACAAAGCGTTTTTTCTACTCCATCTTCTTTAATAGTCATATAAATGGCACCTCCGCCTAAGATATGCCCGGTATCTATAAATTGCACCTTAAAACCGGGGGTAATTTCAAAAGAGAGATCGTAGGGAATACTTACAAAATAGCGCATGCAAAATGCCGCGTCTTGCATGGTATAAATAGGTTGTACGGTGGGTAATCCCTGCATGACTCTTTTTTTATTAAATTGGGCGGTATCTATCTCCTGTATTTTTCCCGAATCCAGCAACATGATAGAGCATAAATCACGGGTAGCCGGAGTACAAAATACAGTACCCCGAAAACCTCTCTTATAAAGATAGGGAATGAGACCCGAATGGTCGATATGGGCATGCGAAAGTAACAAGTAGTCAATATCCCGTGCCTCGAATCCTAAATCACGATTCATGGCATCGGTCTCTAAGCCTTTCCCTTGATACATCCCACAATCCAACAAGATTTTCTTTCCTTCTACGGTTGTAAGCAAAAACTTACTCCCCGTAACTTCAGATGTCGCACCTAAAAACGATATTTTCATAATTAAAAAAATTAAAAAAAAACGTTGCAAATGTAAGGTATTTTTTTTGATTAAAGTTAAAAAAAAACGTTTTTTTTAAGATTTTCATAGTTTCTAAGATAAAAAATTGTATTTTCGCGACACGAATCGTTGAAATATGACCATTCTTTTATGTATAAAATAAGAAAATTTGATATGAAAAAGTTATGTTTAAATTTTTTAGCAAGTATCGTGATAATCAGCATGAACGCGCAGGATATTCAATTATTACCGCCCGATAAAACCGGAGGCAAGCCTTTTATGGAAACGCTTTGGGCGCGCAAATCGTACCGGGATTTCTCGTCCGAGAAGTTGCCTTTGCAGCAGTTGTCTAATCTTTTGTGGGCAGCCAATGGGGTAAATCGTCAGGACGGGAGACGCACGGCACCCTCGGCAAGAAATATGCAAGAAATTGATATTTATGTATTTACATCAGACGCGATTTATCTTTACGAAGCCCCGTCTCATGTATTAAAACTCGTGAAGGCAGGAGATGCCCGTAAAATGTCGGCACGAAATGACTTCGCACATACGGCTCCACTGGTGTTGGTATATGTTGCCAATAGGGACAAGATGCCGGGTATGGACGAGACCGCGGCGACTTTGTACGGGGCTACCGATTGCGGAAATGTAACTCAAAACGTGCACTTGTTTTGTGCCTCCGAAGGATTGCATACGGTGTCTTTGGGAAATATTGACAGAGAACAGATTAAAAAATTGTTGGGTTTTCATGGAGAAGCCCTTCTCGCGCAACCGGTAGGAAAAGGAAAACAACAAAACGAAAATCCTTTGTTGGGACATCGTTGGAAATTGATAGAACTCAATGGCAAAGCCTTCCCCGAACAAGAAAACAAAAAAGAAATCTTTATTTTCTTGAACGAAGATGGTACCATGAATGGCAATTTGGGTTGTAATAATGTGAGTGGTACGTATGTTTTGAAAGAAGGAAACAGGATTGCTTTTCCCGGGCTGGTGCAAACCAAAATGGCATGCCTGAACAAAGATGTCATGAACACGGAAACCGAATTATCCAAAGTATTAAATCTTACAGACAGTTATTTGATAGAGAACAACGTGCTTGTATTGCATCGTGCACGGATGTCTCCATTAGCGAAGTTTGTTAAGGTAGAATAACCATTGCAAAAATCCATAAAATGATTAAATTATGAAAAAGTTATTGATATTGTGTTTGCTCGTGATGACCGGTACCCGTTTGTTCGCGCAGGAAAAAGTTTTTGTTTTACCCAATACTCCCACCGAAAAGCCCGTAACCGGACAATATTTTTATTACATGTTGCCCACTACCGCGTTACAGGTAGAGGTTACGCTTACTAAAACTATAGAGTTTAAAGGATATTATGGAGATTATGCTGAAAAATTATTGGGATTGACCCGTGTTATCTCGGATAATAAAATAACATATAATCTTAAAAATGTACATGTTAATGTTTCTACTATGCCTGATACTACTCGCGTGTACGGGGTTGAATTATCAAAAGCACAAGTAAAGTCGGGATTTTTGTCGCGCGTGCACGAGAATAGGGGGGTAGAATTTACCCGTGTTCCCTTGCAAGATTACACGGTAGTTCGGGCGGTAATGCCTGAATTTTTTCGCGACTATGCTGATTTTGCTTATACAAAAATTGACGATTCTTTTTTAGATACTCGTATTGTCAACGGGATTGTTTCGCAAGTTCCTGTAAGTCAAACAAAAGTAGTTTCAAAAACCTTGGGACAAAAGGCACAGGAAGCCGCCGATTTTATTTTGAATATTCGTAAAGACCGTTATCATTTGCTGTCGGGCGAGGACGAAGCCGCTTATCCGGAAGGAACTTTCGCACGCATGATTGACGAGTTGAACGTGTTGGAAAGAAATTATTTAGCATTGTTTACAGGCTTTACCTTAGAAGAGGAGGAGAAGATATGTTTCACGATTTTCCCCGATGAAAAACAAAATCGGCACTTACTTTTTTCATTGGACACTGAGGCGGGATTTAGTCCTACCGTTAGCATGAACACGGAACAAAATTATTATCTTGTATTTACACCTATGTTATGTTCGCGGCAGTTTGAAGATGGCATTGCAGGTGCGCGCGGGCAAAAATACAAAGGCAAAGCAAATGCCGGTTATCGTGTTCGGTATCCCGTACCCGTGAGTCTTTCTTTGCAGTGCGATAATCGGGTGTTGCAAGAAATGGGAACATTGCCTTTCTTACAATGGGGAAAAATAGAAACGTTGCCCGCCCGTGAAGACCATTTTGACATCCTGTCGAAAGTGATTGTTTATTAAATAAATATATAGTAAATGAAAAATATTAAACTCTTTTTTCAACCTCTTTTTATGGTTGTGATGGGCTTGTTTTTATTGTTGGGTGCCTGCAATTCAACCTTAAAGCCCGTGGAGGTACGAATCAAAGATGCTGTTGACAAGTATTTGATGCCCTTGCAGGTAGATTCTTTCCGTATCACCAAAATCGACACGCTGTCTTCGGCAGGATATGCCCGTTTGATGATTGAAACTTTGGAAAACATGAGAATAGAAATGGAATTTCAGTATAAAGAAGCGGTTTTTTTAGGAGATGACAGTACCATGAATATCATTGATTCTGCCATGTTAGAAATAGACAATGTGCTTGATTATTTTCTATTTTACACGCAACAACAAAAAGATACGGATACTCCTGATACTCGCGATATTTTACTCTACATGGTTTCGGTGAATTATTATTTATATGGCAACGAAACTCCTACTTGTCTTTTTCTCACGCCGGACATGCAAGTTCACGAGTTAGATCCTTTCAGACACAATTTACTTGAAAAGCCGATAGATTAACTTTTTTCTATTCTTATTCTTGCATCAACGGCGGTAAGAGAGGTAGAGGTTCCCAAGAGTGGGTTTAAGTCCATTTCGGCAATTTCGGGGGCAACTTGTACCAACGCTGATACTCGGGCGATGGTTTCTGCAAAAATATCTTCGTTCACGGGTTCTTGTCCGCGCACCCCCTGAATAATTTTATAACCGTGTAATTTCTTAATCAAAGAAAGGGCTTCTTCTTTGCTCACGGGGGTTAGCGCTGCCTGCACGTCTTTTAAGACTTCAATAAAAATGCCGCCTAAGCCAAATAAAACTTGATGTCCGAATGTAGGCTCACGCGAAGCTCCTATAAAGAGTTCTGTACCAAATAGCATCTTGTACATCTCTACCGCGTAAGTATCTTTAATTTTAATCAAACGCTCAAATTCTTTTCTCACCGTAGCCTCATCTTTGACATTAAGTACCACGCCGCCCACGTCTGATTTATGCAAGGGACCCACTACCTTCATGACCAAGGGATAGCCTACTTTTCGGGCAAAATCTACCGCGTGCTCAACATCAACAACCTCTGTTTCTTCTTTATGTGCTATACCGGCGGCATCCAATAATTCTCTAATATGGTCGAGCGAGAGGTAGCCGTTACCCACTTCTCCTATGATATTTCGTACGCGGGCATGATCTATCGTGGGCATGCACGGGGTAGCAGGTCTTGGTTTGGGGGTGTTTAATATCTTGGCAAGGGCTTTGCCAAACACACATTCTTCGGGAAAATTGATGCGATGTTTGATCTTTATAAAATCTTCGATTTCATCTTTCACGTTCACGATAGAAGGTAAAATAGGGAAAATGGGCTTACGGCATGTCTTCATTTTTTCGTCCAATACTTTATATACCTCCCAATTGGCAAAGAGACCGGGGGAACCAAAGATAACACACATGGCATCAATTTGTTCAAATCTATTGTCTACGTAATCTATAATGGTTCCCAATTGTTCGGCGGTACCCGTGGCGAGAAAGTCGATAGGATTGCCGGTCGAGGAACCGGGGTATAGTTTGGAGAGCAGTTCTTCGGCGACGGCTCCTTCCAAATGAGGTACTTCTAACCCGTGTCGTGAAAGGACATCAGTAAGCATCACGGCAGGACCTCCCGCGTGAGTGATAATCGCTATATTTTTACCTTTCACTTCAGGATACATGAAAATAGCGCATACCGTGGTGAGTTCTTCTCGATTATGACAGCGCACGATACCGGCTTCGCGAAAGAGTGCCTCGACTGCAACATCAGACGAAGCCAAAGCACCCGTGTGAGACGAGGCTGCCCGACTCCCCGCGGACGAGTTGCCCGACTTAATGGCGGCAATTTTACAGCCTTTATTGATAAGAGAAGACGCGTGTTGCAGTAATTTACGGGGAGCACGCACATTTTCCATGTAAAGCATAATGACACGCGAACTCTTGTCCGGGTCAAATGTTCGATCTAAATGTTCGAGAACATCTTCTATCCCTATTTGTGCCGAATTACCTACCGCCCATACACTATTGAAAGTAAGCCCATTAGATATGCCATACTCTTTGATAAAAACGGCAGTAGCACCCGACCCCGTGATAAAATCCACCCCCTTAGCATTTAATGGCGGTATAGGGGCATCGAATGCCCCGCAATAGTTCATGTTGAGAAAACCCGTGCAATTAGGACCTATCAGGCTACCTCCAACTTCGTTAATGGTGCGCACGATATCTTGCTCAAGACGGGCACCCTCGGCATTCTCTTCGCCAAACCCGGCTGAAATAATAATAAAACCGCCGGTAGATTTTTGTCGGGCAAGAATTTCTACTGTTGCCGGACAATATTTTGCCGCGATAGCGAGTATAGCACAATCTACCTCAGGCAAATCTTCTACCCGTGCATAGCATTGTATCCCCTGTATCTCAGTTTCTTTTGGATTTACCGTGTAAATGGTCCCTTTAAAAGGACTATCCAATAAATTTTTGAGTACCTTGCCCCCAGGTTTATGCAAATCGTTAGATGCACCTACCACGACAATACTTTTTGGACTTAATAATTTGGTATTTATCATATTATTATTATATTTTATATTTGAAAAACCGGACTGCAAAGGTAACGATTTTTTTAAGAAGTATCCTATCATGTCGCTTGCAAAAAGCAGCAAGGGAGAGTATCTTTTACCCCGTATTTTTAACTTTCGCCCCAAAAAAATAGATTTTCGTCCCAAGCGTAATCGTATTTACCCCTTTTTTTTCGTGAAACATAAAAATGCCATTATCTTTGCAATTCAATTATTAAAATCATGCAAGTAGAAAGAATTTTTGACATTTTAACCCGCTACCAGGAGCGGTGGTCGAATCAGGAAGTTGCCTTAGCGGGCAAACAAAACGGGGAATGGCGTAAATATAGCATTAAAGAGTATATTGAACTCACTAAGCAAATAAGTTATGCCTTAATAGAATTGGGAATACAACCCGGGGAAAAAGTAGGCATTATTTCAGGGAATCGTCCCGAGTGGAATATTCTTGACATGGCAATCATGCAAGCAGGCGCGATTAGTGTGCCTATCTATCCTACCATATCCGAAAAAGACTATCTTTATATTCTCAATCATTGTGAAGCCAAACTTATCGTGGTAGAAGGGGCAGATGTGATGAATAAAATAGAGCATATTATGCCCAATTTATCGCATCTTAAATATGTCTATACTTTTATTAATAGAGAAAAATTTCCTTATTTAGAGCAGTTGGTCAACTTGGGAAAGGAACACCCGCACGCGGATGAGTTACAAGCACGGTCGGCACAAGTCAAAACCGGAGACTGTGCCACCATAATCTACACTTCGGGTACCACAGGCACCCCCAAAGGCGTGATGCTCTCGCATGGCAATATTTTAGGACAACTTTTTAATTTAGAGAATATTCCATCACCAACTTCTCGTGTTGCATTCAGTTTTTTGCCTTTATGTCATGCCTACGAGCGCATGTTGGTATTCTTGTATCAATATTTAGGGATGTCTATTTATTATGCACAAAATTTGGGTACGATTGGAGACAATATTAAGGAAGTGAACCCTACCATGATGAGCGCGGTACCCCGGATGTTAGAAAAAATCTTCGACAAGATTTACAGCAAAGGAAAAAGTCTGACAGGAGTTTCGCGCATGATTTATTATTGGGCAATTAAACTCGCGCAAAGGTACAAAATTGAAGATAGCGAACGCGGTATGTGGTATAATTGCAAGTTGAAAATTGCTGATAAATTGATATATAGTAAGATACGGGAAAACATAGGTGGTAATTTCGACATTGTGGTGTCGGGGGCGGCGAGCATACAGCCGCGATTGGCTTCTTTTTTTTCTGCAATAAAGATGCCCATTTTCGAGGGCTACGGGCTTACCGAAACCTCTCCTGTTATCGCGGTAAGTAACCGCGGAAAATACCAACGGGAGGCTGGGACAGTAGGTCCCGCGTTGCCGGGCGTGGAAATCAAAATCGGCGAAAAAGGCGAAATCCTTTGTCGAGGTCATAACGTGATGTTAGGCTATTACAAAGAACCCCAACTTACCCAAGAAGTTATTGATGCAGACGGGTGGTTCCATACCGGGGACCAGGGAAAATTTAACGAGCATGGTGCTCTTATGATTACCGGACGTCTTAAAAATATCTTTAAAACTTCTTTTGGAAAATACGTGAACCCTCAGGCAATAGAAGAAAAATTCAGCGAATCGCCTTTCATAGAAAATATGGTAGTCGCGGGTGAGAACGAGAAATTTGCTACAGCACTCATTTCTCCCGATTTTGCTTTCCTGAAAGGTTGGTGCTCGCGACACAACATGACCTATACTTCCCCTGAAGACATCGTGAAAAATCCCGACATTATCCAGCGTTTTCAAAGAGAAGTAGATAAATATAATGCCTTTTTCGGCGACTACGAAAAGATTAAAAAATTCGTACTCATTCCCGATGAGTGGTCTCAACTTACCGACATTTTAACTCCCACGCTCAAAGTAAAACGCAATATGGTAATGAAACAATACGCGGAAGTGATTGAAAACATGTACCGGTAGACAAGGGGGACGTGAACCCAAAAAAACTACCCGACGTTTTCCCATAGAAAATCAGGCTATTTTTTGATTATCTCTTGAATAGATTCGTATAGTTGTTGCACCCTCGGGTCGGGGGGAAAACAATTGCAGTTTTCCATTTCTTTGGCTTTTTTCAAAGCATCGTATGCCGCAGAAATGTTTTCGCGGATACAATGCGAGATGGCTTCTGTCAAGAGCGACAAATATTCTTTGTTCATGTCTTCCGGGCTTTTTCCTTTTTTCGTGGGCGTATCGGGGACGGGAAGGGATAGAAAAGTATTTATGGTATCTTGCGTTCCCGTTTTATTTTCTAAATCAGGTAATTCTACTCGCGAGTATTTGCCTGCGGGGCTTGTGAAATCGCGGGCATTTTCTTCCATGTATTTTTCCGCGTAGTCTAAAAAACGACGTTCCATTTCCATGTTACCCCTTTCACGCGATGCCCTTGCTACCCGCACGTAAGATTCATACACCCCACTTTTTGAACGTAAAATTCCATGATAATAATCATCGTTGCAATATCCTGATGGCATATTTTGACAAAAGACTTCTAACTTTTGAAATAGGGTAAGGGCATCGGAGAAGAGGTCGACTTTGGTAAGCGAATCGGCTTCGCGGTACAAAACATCATAAAAGCGTATGGTGCAAGCGGACACACGCTCTTCGTGCTGTCGCGACAACACGCACTCGTGATACAGAATTTGTAAAATATCCATGCACTCGTCATATTCTTTATTTTCTAACAATAAGGTCCACTTTTCCAAGAGAGCATCGGGGTAAACAGGGTTATATTGCAATGCACGGTCTAAAAAATACAAGGCATTATTCTTGTTATCGAACCGGACTTCACGCAGGGCAGTTTCATAAAACAGAGAATCCACGCGGGCACTTACGCGGGTAAGGGAATCCATTTTTAGGCGACAAAGATAGTGTATCCAATCAAATTCGGCTATCGTTTCGTGATAGTTAAGCGTGGAACATCGAGACAAGACAGGTAGGTATTTTTGGTCAAATTGTTGCATTTCTCGCTGATAGTCTAACACGAGCAGATAATGTAAAGGAATAAGTTCAGGGTCACGCGGGTTGAGTGCCAATACTTTGGATTTCCATGTTTCTAACGATTGACGTATTTTCGCGCAATCTACAGGTTCTTGGGCATGTATGCAGAAATACATTTCACACAAGAAGAATATACTGCATATTTTCAACCATTTATACACAAGTTAATTCTCCTTGCTATCTTTATGCGTTGATGAATAAAGTAATGTCTCCTCAATGGCTTTCATGAAGTCTTCTTTCGGGAGTGCCCCTTCTATTTTTACCGGCATAGCATTTTTCTTAAATAGAAAAAAGGTAGGCAAATATTCTGCCCCTAACGCGGAAAACGCCCGTTGAGCTTTTTCTGCATTTATCTTGTAAAAGATCACTTGTCCCGCGTAATTTTTAGCCAATTCTATGATAATAGGGTTCATCGAAACACAAGGACGACACCAATTTGCATAAAAATCCACTACACAAGGGGTATTGCCTTTGTATTGAAATCCTTTGGGGTTATTGATGTCGCTTATACGAATAATAAAATCCTCTTCTGTGATAACCACAACATTCCCACTTAAATCCTCTTCGGGCAAGGTGGTGGCGTTTGTTACAGGAAATTTTTGAGTCTTTTCTGTCGGGGCAGGTTGACTATCAGGGATGGAAGGCTTGGGTTGGCAAGCAATGATTCCCAAAAAAGTCACGAAAAGGCATAGATAACTTATTTTTTTTTTCATGGGATTTATCGCGTTTGATGAAGGTTTTTTCTAAAAAATAAAAATGAGACCTCGTGAGCGGAAAACGAGACTCGAACTCGCGACCCCGACCTTGGCAAGGTCGTGCTCTACCAACTGAGCTACTTCCGCATGTTTCATGTACCTTGGGCGGGACTTGAACCCGCACGATCGCGATGATCAAGGGATTTTAAGTCCCTCGTGTCTACCATTCCACCACCAAGGCATCGCCCTTTTTTCAGTCTCCCGAAAACGGGTTGCAAAGATACAAAAAAAAATGAAAACAACGATACCTTTTAATTGTTATATGATAGATAAAAACTTTTTTGTACTTTCGCGGCGTGATACAAACTAAACGAACAAACGATATGATAACAGAAGCATTTTTACATCATGTGTGGAGGCATCGTCTCTATCAATTTACTCGATTGCAAACCATTTCCGGTCAGGAGATAAAAGTTATTCATCCCGGCTACCCGCATCAGGATGCCGGTCCTGATTTTAAAGAAGCGATTATTCAAATAGATCATATCACGTGGGCAGGTAATGTAGAAATACACGTGCGCAGTTCCGATTGGCTCAAGCATGGTCATCAGCAAGATGCCCGCTACCGCACGGTAGTTTTGCATGTGGTATTTGAACACGATATCGACATTAGCATGGAAAACAAAGAGGCAATGCCTACGCTCGCGTTAAAACAATACATCGCGGACAAAACCATAGAAGCATACGCGAGTTTAACACGCGCCAAGGACACTTTACCGTGTCGCGATCAGTTGCATCGAGTAACTTCGTTGCAGTTCGCGGCTTTATTATCAGGAAAAGTTATGGAACGGTTGTCGCGAAAATTGAAAACAATATTGACACAAGTAGAAAATTGCAAAGGCGACTGGGAAGAGGCTTTCTTTCGTACATTAGCCATCAATTTTGGCTTCAAAACCAACGCTTCTGCTTTTGAACTATTGGCGAGAAGTTTGCCCTATAAAATCGTATCTCGACACGCGAATTCTCGCTATCAAACCTACGCGCTCATTTTTGGGCAGGCAGGCATGTTAGAAGAAGACTATACTGATTCTTATTATAAAAGTTTGCAGTATGAATATCAATATCTTAAACAAAAATATGGACTTATTCCGATGGGTGTTGACCGTTGGAACTATTTGCGTTTGCACCCGCGTAATTTTCCTTGCATACGCTTAGCCCAATTTAGCGAGATATTGCATCGTTATCCTTCTCTTTTTCAAATGATAGTGCAAAACAGGGACAGACATCTCCCGGAGAAATTATTGGCGTGTACGCCTCACGAGTATTGGGAAACGCATTATTATTTTGGCAAATGTACGCGAGCGCGTTCGGCGGCGATAGGTAAAAGTACCGTACAATTGCTCATTATCAATACAGTAATCACGATTTTGATGGCGTATTCACGTTTTCATGGGAATGAAAATGTGGAAGAATACGCGTTGCAATTACTCGAAAATCTTGATTTCGAAGAAAATAATATTACTAAAAAATATAGGGAGGCAGGTTTTCCCGACAAGGGGGCATTATATTCGCAAGCCATTTTGGAGTTGCATAGTCATTATTGTCAGTCCAAACGTTGCTTATCATGCGATATTGCCGGCATTATTTTAAAATCGTGATAAAGGTAATACAATAAAATAAGCGATTGTACGTTAATTTTTATTAGTGTTATGTACGTATAAAGAATTGCAATTTTGAAACGACTTGCTAAGACCTTTTATTTTAGTTGCCTGCTTTTGTCGGGTGTATTTTTTGTTTTGTCGTGCTCCACGCGCAAGAACACGCCTATCAATAGGGCGTATCATACGGTGGTATCTACGTATAACGTGAACTTTAACGCGCGAGAGGCATTGAAAGAGGGTGAAGCCGAATTAGCCAAGAAAAACAAAGATAATTATATCGCTACGTTGCCGATTTATTACTATCCCGCGAAGAGCGATTTGTCTTCGGCATATCCTTCTTTGGATTTGGCTATTACCAAAGCCTCGAAGTCTATTTACAAACATTCTATGATGTTTCGGGGCAAGGAGTACGTGCGCACGATGGACGACACCTACCTGCTCATGGGAAAAGCCTATTTTTACAAACAAGAATATCGGCAGGCATTGCGTATATTTAATTATATGTCAAGCACTTATAAGGAAAAGAAATGGAATTGCAGAGAAGAAGCCATGATATGGAACGTGCGTACCAATATCCGTTTAGGGTATTATTCTACCGCGTTGGCTTCTCTTGACGAGATACAATACGAGTTGATGAAAAAGAAGTCGCCCAAGTTAAAAGCGATGTATCACGCGGCGGCAGCCGAGTATCAATTGACCGCGCCTGACGGGGACATCTCTGTGGCGATAGATTATATACAAGAAGCCATTCGCAATCACCCAAAACGTGCTTTTAAAACACGACTATATTTTATTTTAGGACAATTGTACGAAAACACGGAGCATTTTCCGGAAGCACGTCGTTGTTTTCAAAAAGTTATTGGACGCACACCTCCTTATGATATGGAATTTAGCGCGGTAATGCATCTCGCTACAAATTATGACGGTACCGCCGCCTCGAAAGGTAAAATCTTAAAAGCATTACACCGTATGCTTGAAGAAAAGAAAAACTTAAACTACAAAGACCAGATTTATTATGCTATGGCAAAAATGGGAGAAATAGACGAAGACACGTCAGACGTGATAAAAAATCTGGTCCTTTCGGTCGCCTCGTATCAAGATAATGATTATCAAAGGACATTTTCTTCGGTAAAATTAGGAGACCTTTTATTTAATCAAGAGCAATACATTGAAGCACAAGCATATTACGACACGGCAACGTTGTCGTTACCGGGCAATTATCCCGGGAGGGAAGCCGTGATAGAGAAAGGCAATGTGTTACGCTCGTTAGTAGAAAATTTAAATGTCGTAACCGAACAGGATAGTTTGCAACGAATTGCTAAGATGAGCGATGCCGAGCGTAACCAATGGGTGCAAAAAATGATTGCCGCTTATACCGAAGCCGAGCGTAAAGCACAAGAAGAAGAAGCCAATCGTATGGCTGCTCTTGCCAGCACCGCGGGAATGGCTAATATCAATACACAATCCTCTAACGGGAAATGGTATTTTTATAACCAATCATTAGTAACTTCCGGTATGACAGAATTTTATCGTTATTGGGGAAATCGGAAGTTGGAAGATAACTGGCGTATAAGCAACAAACAACAGATTTCTTTTGACGAACTTTCGGCGATGAACGACCCTAATGCCACCAACAAAACCGATAGCGTGGAATATGACGAGGACGGGAACCCTATTGTCCCCAGAGAAAGCGACCCTAAAAAACCCGCCTATTATACCCAAGATTTGCCACTTACCCCCGCGGCAATGGACTCATCCAATAAAATGGTAATCAATGCAATGTATCAAGCGGGTATGATATATACCGACCAGTTGAAAGACTTGAAACATGCCTGCGAGACTTTCGAGAAATTGGTTGCCCGTTATCCCGACAATGACTTGTGTTTGCCGTCTTTATACATGCTTTATCGAAATTATCAAAGCATGGAAAATGCTAAAGCATTGATATATAAAGAGCAGATATTGAGTAAATATCCCGATAGCGAATACGCGCAGATTATCAAAGACCCCGATTATTTTAAGAAGATCGCGGAGAAAGAGCAAGAACTGACTCTTCGTTACGAAACAGTCTATGAGGCATACACGAACAAGCAATGGAGTACGGTAATAGCGATGTCTACCGATGCAATACAAGTATGCCCCGATATAGTTTTAAAGTCTAAGTACGACTATTTGAGGACTGTGGCATTGGGTCAACAGATGGGCACCGACACCTTACGTGCCCACTTAAAACAGTTGAAAACCGATTACGAAGGTCTCCCTGTCGCGACATTGGCAGAAATTTATCTTAGCACACTCCCTCCATCCCCAAAAAATCAACAATTATCGCGAGAAACAGGGACAAGTAGCATGGACTTTCCCTCGGGCAAAAGCGGGGAAACTATGAACATGATAGGCAGTTTTGAAAATCACCCCTTAGAAATGCACTACATTATTCTTATTCTTAACGTGGACAAACTTGCCGTGATGGACGTGAAAAACAAAGTGAGCAACTTTAATGCCAAGTATTTTAGTCTTCAAAAATTCAATGTCAACAGTTTTTATATTAGCAAGAACGAACAGATGATCACCGTTTCCAAATTTAACGGGAAAGATAAATCTATGGATTATTATCATGCCATATCAGGAAACGACTATTTTAAGGAGTTAGTGCGCGATGGCTCTCTCGTTATTTATGCTATCGCGGCAACAAATTATACCACGTATTATAACACGACAGCGGATAGACCTGCATATAAAGATTTTTTTGAAAAATTTTATTTGGAAAAAAAATAATTTTTTTTGTCCATGTAAAAAAAAAATCTTATATTTGCACCCCAATTATTTGCAAATGAAAAAGGTTGAATTTATCCAAAGTGTTGACCATTGGAAGAAGTGCCCGTCGCAATCCTTGCCGGAATATGCTTTCATTGGGCGTTCTAACGTGGGCAAATCGTCCTTAATAAATATGTTGGCAAAAAGGAAAGGATTGGCAAAGACATCTTCTAAACCGGGAAAGACACAAACTATCAATCATTTTTTGGTCGATGGTCAATGGTATCTCGTGGATTTACCGGGTTATGGTTATGCCACTATTTCTAAGACTATGCGCGAGATGTGGGTACGTATGATAGAAGAGTACCTTATCAATCGCGAAAATCTGCAACTCGTCTTTGTCTTGATAGATTCACGCTTAGAGCCACAAAGTAAAGATTTGGAATTTATCAATAACTTGGGAGAGATGGGAGTACCTTACGCGATTATTTTTACCAAAAGTGATAAATTAGGGAAAGAAAAAGTCGCGACACATGTAGACCTTTTCCGGCATAGGTTGTTGGAGACATGGGAAGAATTGCCTGAATTTTTTATTTCCTCTGCCCGTACCACAGCCGGTCGCGATGAGATACTGAATTATATTGAAACCATTAATGCACAGTATCATGAGAATGAAACATGATTTAAAAATGAGAAAAGAAAAGGTGTTTCCCATGCTATTTTTTTTGTTTTGTGTGTTCTCAACGTGTGGAAGCCCTTGCATTTTTACCGGTCGACAGAAAAAAGAAGTGAGTTCGGTGCCTTTACTACATACGCGTTGGGAATTTATTTGCCCGAGCGACGACACTAATAGGATAGACAGTACGCGTATCCCCTTGTATATTGTGTTTGATACTGCCGCACAATGTCGCGGTTTTTCAGGATGTAACTATTTTTATGGGACTTATACCGCGAGTAGCAAACGGATAGACATAGATTATATGGGTGCTACCAAGAAATTATGCATGGATACGCGAATGCAACAAGACGAGAAAACGTTTCAAAATATATTCAAACAAGGAAATATTAACGCTTACAGGATTTTGGGAAAAGAACTCGTACTCATGGCAAAAAAAAGAGAAGTAGCCCGGTTTAGGGCTGTCGCGAATCAAGAATCTAAACCGGAAAAATCATGAGTGTATTCATCGCCGAAAAAGAATTGGTAAAAGGCTGTATTGCCGGGAAAACGAGACATCAATCTTTATTATATCTTCGTTTCTCACCTGCTTTATTTGGCATTTGTAAACGTTATGCAAAAAATAAAGAAGAAGCCGAAGATTTACTGCAAGACATTTTCGTGAAAATTTTTCTTAATATTTCTCATTTTCGTTTCGAGTCTTCTCTTTTATATTGGATGAAAAAAATCGCGATTAATACTTTGATTTCGTATCATAAAAAACATAATCATTTAGCAGAAGAAATGGTCCCGATAGAAGATATTCCAGAGCATTTACTTCCTGTAACTATTCCTACCGATCCTGAGATACCGATGGATGTCCTGCTCGCGATGATCAATAAATTGCCTATGGGTTATCGAATGGTATTCAATTTGCGTGAAATAGAAGGATTAGAATTTCAAAAAATAGCAGAAATGTTAGAATGTAGTCAAGTTACGGTTCGGTCGCAATTGTATAAAGCAAAAAATGCACTCAAAAAACAAATAGAAGATTGGCGAAAAACAGAAATTGTTTCTCCGCGTTCTTAAAAACTATGGTTACTTTTATATGTCTGAGAATAAGAATCTAACTAATTCATTGTCGCGACAAGCACATTTATCCGCATCGATACGAGAGATTTTAAAAAAATATTGGGGGTATTCTGAGTTTCGCCCGTTGCAGGAAGATATTATTCTTTCGTTGCTGACGGGACACGATACTTTGGCACTTTTGCCTACCGGAGGGGGAAAATCTATTTGTTTTCAAGTTCCTGCTCTATTTTTAGAGGGAATATGTATCGTGGTATCCCCGTTGATAGCATTGATGAAGGATCAGGTAGAGCAAGCCCGTGCCCGCGGCATTAAGGCGGCGGCGATTTATTCGGGGATGAGCCCGCGTGAAATAGACCTGACTATGAATCATGTTTTATTAGATAAAACCTGTAAATTGCTTTACATTTCTCCTGAAAGATTGAAAACGAAGTTATTAAAACTCAATTTGCCGTTGATGAATGTCTCTTTTATCGCGGTAGATGAAGCCCATTGTATTTCACAATGGGGTTACGATTTTCGACCGCCATACTTAGAAATCGCGCAGGCACGCGAGATGTTGCCCGGGATACCGGTCATGGCTTTAACGGCTACGGCAACTCCCGAAGTGGTGAACGATATCCAGGAAAAACTCAAATTTAGAACAAAAAACTGTTTTCAAAAGAGTTTCGCACGCGAAAACCTGACCTATTATGTTGTAGAGGAAGAAAATAAAATGCAGCGGATGTTGCGTGTAATGAGACGCTATCAAGGTACGGGTATCGTGTACGTGCGTAATAGAAAGCGTACGCGTGAAGTCGCCGAATTTTTGAGAGAACACGATATTGTTGCCGACTATTATCACGCGGGTTTGCCGGTTGCCGAACGAGACAAGAAACAAACCGCGTGGATAAAAGGAAACACAAGAGTCATCGTGGCAACAAACGCTTTCGGCATGGGAATAGATAAACCCGATGTACGTTTCGTGATACATATAGATATCCCCGACAGTTTGGAAGCCTATTTTCAGGAAGCGGGCAGGGGAGGCAGAGATGGGATGCCCTCCGTGGCGATTATGCTTTACGACAAACACGACCTCCGTGATTTGCGTGAGAACTTAGAAAATAGTTACCCCCCCATAGCCACGATTCGAGAAGTGTATCATCACCTCGCCAATTACTATAAAATTCCGCTCCACGGGGGGGCAAATACTTCGTATCAATTTGATATAGATTTATTTATAAAATACGCGAAAATGAAACCGGTGCTACTGTTCAATGCATTGTTGCTTTTAGAAAAAGGAGGCTATATTGCATTGTCGGAGGCGGCACGAACAGTGTCGATGTTGCAAGTATTATTGCCTCATGCAGATTTTGCCGGATTGTATCAAAAACATCCGGAATGGGAGAACTTGATGCAAATGCTACTGCGCTCGTATGGAGGTCTTTTTCACGATTATGTCAAAATTAATGAACAGGAAATTGCTCGCAGGTTGAACACGTCCCCTGTTAATGTAGTGCAGCATTTGCAAAAAATGAATAAGATGAAAGTACTCAGTTATTTGCCATGTAATGAAACTCCTACCTTATTTTTCGTGGAAAATAGAATTGATGAGCGTTATTTGTCGTTAGACCCCGTGATTTACCGACAGCGAAAAAAAAGTGCTACACGAAGGATAGAAGCCGTGGAGCATTACGTAACCTCTACCCAACAATGCCGCAGTCAGATATTGCTATCTTATTTTGGAGAAAAAGACAGTCTGGCTTGTGAACATTGCGACGTTTGTGTGTCTATACACCGAGATTTTTTACGAAAGCAGGAATTTGACCGCATTTCAACTGCTATCGTGGAGGCTTTTCACGCGGGAAGTGCTACTCCAAGAGACTATGTCGAGGTTTTATCTGTCCAATTTGAAGAAGAAAAAATACTGAAAGTATTGCGTTGGATGTCTGATAATGGTAAAATATGTTGATCAATGATAGAAAAACTTTTTTTTTGCAAAAAATATCGTACATTTGCCCCATTAATTTTTTTTAGTTGTTTTATTAAATTAAATTTGTAATTTTTATGGATTCAAAAGAACTCATTCACCCTGAAAATGAGAATATTATTTCTCAAGAGGTGAACTCCGGCGTTTCAGAAGAAACCCAAAGACATGCGACAGAAGAACTCCCCGCGAATGTCGAAAATGATGTCGTGCTATCTTCCGGTGTTACGGAAACGGCAGAAGAAATCGCGACCGAAGAACCTTCGGAGACGGTAGTAGAGGCAATAGTTGATACTGCTACCACCGAGCAGCCTTCGGAGACGGCAGTAGAAGCAACAGTTGATACCGCTACCACCGAGCAGCCTTCGGAGACGGTAGTAGAAGCAACAGTTGATACCGCTACCACCGAGCAACCTTCAGAGACGGTAGTAGAAGCAACAGTCGATACCGCTATTACCGAGCAGCCTTCGGAAACGGTAGTAGAAGCAACTGTCGATACCGTTATTACCGAGCAGCCTTCGGAGATAACATCAGAAGTTGCCGGCGAGATAAAAGAAGACCCCGTGGTAACGAATGCAGAGACCATGATGGAAGACATCGAATCGGCACAGCACGACCTCGTGCATGGGGAAGAAGATACTGATGACACCTCTAAAAACGAGGACGACATAGAAAAAATTACTGCCGAGTATGAGGCTTTGTCGGCAGAAGAGGCTGTAGCCGTGCTTTCCGAAGTGGTTGCCGATACTGACTATAATAAAATTAAACATCGAGTCGGGATACTGAAATCCAAACTATTGAACGTGTTAAAAAGCCATAGGCAAGAACAGTTAGCGGCTTTTTTACAATCAGGAGGCAATAAAGAAGAATTCGAGGCATCGCCCGTGGCGTGGGAAGATCGTTTCAACGCTGCCATGCAGTTGTTTAAAGACAACAAAAATCGTTTCATGGAAGCCTTGGAAGCCGAAAAACAGCGCAATTTGGAAGCCAAGAAAGATATTATAGAAGGACTGAAAAAGTTAGTAGAAACAGAAAATAATCTCAAAGTACTGAATGATAATTTTAAGGAATTTCAGGAGCAATGGAAATCCATTGGTGCTGTGCCTCAAAACGAATCTGCAAATTTATGGCAAAATTATCATTTTTATGTAGAGAAGTTTTTTGATATTTTGCGTATAAACAAAGAGTTGCGTACTCTTGACTTGAAAAAGAATTTAGAGCAAAAGATTAAGTTGTGTGAAAAGGCAGAGTCGTTGTTACTTTTGGAGTCGGTGAGTGATTCTTTTAAGGCGTTGCAGGAATTACATAACGAATGGAAAGAGATAGGACCCGTGCCTGAGGACAAAAAAGAGGAGATATGGGAACGTTTTAAGACCGCCTCAGACCAGATCAACATTCGTCGTAAAGAGTTTTATGACAGGATATTCGCGGAGCAGCAAAACAATTACAATGCAAAGGTGGTTTTGTGTGAGCAGGCAGAGGAGCTGGTGAGCGCGGAGAGTCAAAGCATACGCGACTACAAGGAAATTAGTGATAAATTGACAGAGTTGCTCAAGATGTGGAAGACCTTAGGACCTGCTCCCGTGAAACTGAATGAGGGTATTTGGCAACGTTTTAGAGAAACGTTGGATAAGTTCTTCCAAGAGAAAAAAGATTATTTTCAGGGGGTAAAAGATGAGCAAATGCAGAATTACAATCGCAAACTTGATATTGCTATTCGCGCAGAAGCAGTGTCAATAAGAACCGATTGGAAGGATGCCACCACAGAATTACTGCAATTGCAAAAAGAATGGAAAGAGATCGGTGCGGTGCCCCATAAATATTCGCAAATCGTGTGGAAACGTTTTCGCACGGCTTGCGACAAGTTCTTTGAAGCCAAATCCCATTATTTTTCCGATGCACGACAACAGGAAACCGAAAATCTTGAAAAAAAGGAAAACCTGATAGAGCGCATTAAAACACATATCTTTGGAACCAATAAAGCCGAAAATCTTGAAGTATTAAAGGCATTTCAACGGGAATGGACTGAAATAGGATTTGTACCTAAAAAAGTGAAAGAAAAACTGTATAACAGTTATAGAGAAGCCATCAATAAATGTTTTAACGAGTTAAAACTTAATCCCGAAGATTTGCGACACGACCGTTTTAAGAGTAAAATAGAAACCATACTCAGCAACCCTAACGCGGGAAAAATTCTTGACAAAGAAAAACGTTTCTTGACTTCGAAAGTAGAAAAGTTGAAAGAAGATATTCGTTTGTGGGAGAATAATTTAGGTTTTTTTGTACATTCCAAAAACGCCGACCTTTTGAAATCGGAATTCTTGAAAAAAATTGAGGCAGCCAAAGCCGAGATGAAAGATTTGGAATACCGGATTAGGGTAATGAAAAATCCCCCGAAGTCAGATAAAGATAAAAAAGAAGACCCCGTGTCTGAAACGGAAATTGCCGATAAGGCAAAGGAGAGCATCCCTGATGTGGAAGATAATGCCGCGACGATTCCTGACGAGAACACGAACAACCTTTTACCCGAAGAGTCAAATTCTTAATTTTTAACTTGTGGATGTCAGGATTGACAAATGGTTGTGGATGATCCGGTTGTTTAAAACTCGTTCTTTGGCTGCCGAGGCGTGTAATGCAGGGAAAGTAAGATGCGCGGGCAATCGTCTCAAACCGTCAAAAGAAGTAAAAGCAGGCGAGGTATATCATGTCAGGGTGGGCGATTTGGAAAAGACTGTAAAAGCCATTGCTGCCCCTAAAAGTAGGATAGGGGCAGCAATGGTGCCACAGTACTATGAAGACCTAACCCCACCGGAAGAGTACGATAGAGTGAAAGCCTTACACGCGAAATTCGAGTACCGCGAACACGGGGAAGGACGCCCTACCAAACGCGAAAGACGACAGATAGAATACCTTAAAAACTATTACGGGGAAGAAAAGGAGTAACCCCATTGCAAAAAAATGTTTATCTTCGCGTATCAATTAAATCTTGTTATTCATGTCAGAATTATACGCGAAAGCCGGTGTGAATTTAGAAGCCGGCTATGAATCGGTCGCACGCATTAAGAAACATATTGCCCGAACACACCGTTTAGGAATGTTGGGCAATATCGGGAGTTTTGGGGGCATGTTCGACTTGTCGGCATTGCAAATGAAAGAACCGGTATTGGTGAGTGGCACGGACGGGGTAGGTACGAAACTGAAATTGGCTTTTCTTGTTGACAAACACGACACCATCGGGATAGATGTAGTGGCAATGTGTGTCAATGACGTGCTGGCACAAGGTGCCGCACCACTCTTTTTTCTTGACTATATTGCTGTGGGAAAAAATTGTCCACAAAAGATAGAGCAAATAGTGAAAGGGGTTGCAGATGGTTGTGTGCAGTCGAATTGTGCCCTTATTGGGGGAGAAACTGCCGAAATGCCGGATATGTATGGCGAGGACGAGTACGACATTGCCGGATTTACCGTGGGTGCCGTGGAAAAATCCAAACTTATTGATGCCTCGAAAGTACGTGCCGGAGACATCTTAATCGCGCTGCCTTCTTCAGGGTTACACTCTAACGGGTTTTCATTAGTGCGAAAAATTATACTGAAAGACAACAAATTACCGCTTGACCAATACAATGAGTCGTTAGGAAAAACGCTTGGAGAAACTTTGCTTACCCCTACTCGGATTTACGTGAAACCGGTATTGGAAGTCCTTAAAATTGTGGATATTCACGCGATATGTCATATTACCGGCGGCGGTTTCGACGAAAATATTCCCAGAGTATTACAACAAGGAATGGGTATTGAAATTGAAGAAAAGTCGTGGACAAAACCTCCTATTTTCAATTTTCTGGAAAAATACGGACAAATTCCTCATAGACAAATGTTTAATGTATTTAATATGGGCATCGGGATGATTTTGCTCACGGCAGAAGATGCGGTAGATGAAACATTGCGTGTCTTACAGCAACAAGGCGAAAAACCGGTAGTTATTGGACATGTAACTCGCGGAGAAGGGGTTAGTATTATATAAGTAAAATGAATATAGGATTTGATGCTAAGCGGGCAATACAAAATAACACGGGGCTGGGAAATTATAGTCGCTACGTGATTGATATTTTGTCGAGATTTTATCCCGAAAATGATTATGTGCTTTTTTGCCCCAAGCAAGTCCAAAAATCGGTATTGCCCACTTCTATTCAGGATAGAAAAAATGTTTTTTTGTTATATCCTGCTTGTTTGTTCAAATTCTTTTCCGCGTTATGGCGGTTGTGTTTTTGTAAAGAAGATATTAAAAAACAAAAAATCAATGTATTTCATGGATTAAGTAATGAATTGCCCTTGGGTATTCGGCGAACGGGTGTGCCCGCGGTGATAACTATCCATGATTTGATATTCATGCGCTTTGCTCGATATTATTCTCTTTTCGACAGGTGGATATATGGTTATAAAGTAAGAAAATCTTGTCGTGCGGCGAAGATGATCATCGCGGTAAGCGAATGTACCAAACAAGATATCATCACGTTTCTTGGGGTACCTGCCGATAAGATTACTGTGGTTTATCAGGGTTGTTCTCCGGATTTTTGCAAAAGAATAACAGAAAACGACAGAAGAAATATCGCGGCAAAGTATCATCTCCCTGAAATCTTCCTTTTGAATGTGGGAACCATCGAACCGCGCAAAAATGGGTTGCTGATCGCGAAAGCACTCCTACATCTACCCGAACACATCCATTGGGTAACCGTGGGAAAAAAAACAAAATATCAGAACGAGATAGAAAGTTTCGCGATGTCGCATCAAATTAGCCATAGAATACATATTTTTAACGATATTCCATTCGAGGATTTGCCCGGATTATACCAAACGGCATCTATTTTTGTATATCCATCTTTTTTTGAAGGTTTTGGTATTCCCGTGATAGAAGCCCTAAACAGCGAGATTCCCGTGATTGCAGCGACAGGTTCCTGCTTAGAAGAGGTGGGGGGTCACGATAGCGTTTATTTGCCTCCCGATAATGAGTACCTGTGGGCACAACAAGTGCAAAAAATACTGAAAAATAGTGAAACACGAACGAAGATGGTCGCGGCAGGAAAAAAATACGTTGCCCGCTTCAACGAGCAATATATTGCCGAGACCTTAATGAAAATCTATTCTTCTTTATGCTAAAATAAAAAAAAACAGTACATTTGCATTCCAAAATTACTAAATAATGGTAAGACAAATTTCAAAAAACAACATCTTACTTTTTCAGTCTTCGCTTGTTGAAGTTCAAACCGAAGAAGACGTGAAATGTGCTTACGTGCGAAGGCTAAAATTTGGCAATCAAATAGGTAAAGCCATCCCGCCGATGCTTTGCCTTGCCGTGAAAAATGCTGCCGTTCTGACCGAGACCACTCTTTGGAAACCTTTTTACACGGACGACACTTACGATTGTGACTTAGCCCCAAGCAATCCCGATGAAAAACTATGTAACGATTTAGCAAAAAATAAAGTATGGGATTATAATAATAAATTATGTATAAAATCACGAAATATCTTATTCTGTTGATAGTAGTAGGCTGTTTTTTTTTCATGTCTTGTCATAAAAAGCAAATACGGGAAAAGCCGGTTAATTTGTTGTCGTATGAAAAAGTAACGGAAATGGTTACCGATATCAGTCTCGTGGAAAGTATTGTATACCTTTTGCCTCCGGATAGCGATAGGCTACGCGTTTCCCGTGAAATGTATTCTACGCTTTTTTCGGGTTATGGAGTAGATAAAGATCAATTTATCAGTTCCTTATCCTATTATCTTGCCGATGAAGATCAATCGTTGAAGATGTTAAATACCGTGGAGGAGAATGTTATGCAACGAGAGCAAAAATGGAAAAGCGAGTGTAGCGATACGCTATCCCATCGTTAGTGAAAGTCTATATGTTTCAAACAGTTTTTAATATCTTCTTGTAGTTGTGCAGATACGCGGGTTAGGGGCAGTCGCAAGTAGTATTCGATTTTGCCTTGCAGGGTGAGTATGGCTTTAATCCCCGCGGGATTTCCTTCTTTAAAGCAGAGATGAGTAATGTCGAACAAGAGATTGTGCCATTTTTGTGCTTGTTCATAGTTTCCTATTTGTGCTTCGCGAATCATTTGGCTCACTTGTTTTGGTAAGGCATTGGCAACAACAGAGATAAGACCATCCGCGCCGACAGCCATGAGGGGTAATGCTATACCGTCGTCTCCCGAAAGCACGAGAAAATGGTCAGGTTTGTGCCTGATAAGGGTTAGAATTTGCTGCATGTTGCCTGACGCTTCTTTGATGGCAATAATATTTGGGCAATCTTCGGCGAGGCGCAGGGTGGTTTCTGCTTCTACATTACATGCAGTTCGCGGGCATACGTTGTAGATAATGAGTGGCAATGGGGAATGATAAGACAATTCTCGGTAATGTTCGTATAGCCCTGTTTGCGTGGGTTTGTTGTAATAGGGCGTTACCGATAAGATTGCCGAGATACCGTCAAAGTTGCGATGGTGTAAATGGTTGGTAATGGCATGGGTATTGGGACCGCCAAGCCCTAAGACCACCGGTACGCGTCCTGCCGTACTTTGCACAACACAACGACAAATATCTTCTTTTTCTTCGGGCGACAGCGTGGGGGTTTCGCTCGTAGTTCCCAAGGCAACGACATAATTTGCCCCGCCTTCAATGACTTGATTCACTAACGCGGCTAATGCATCGAAATCTATCGTGTTATTTGTCTTCAATGGAGTAACCAATGCTACCCCTAATCCTTTTAATTTATTGGTGATCATACGGATCCTATCAGTTTTGAGGTGTATAATTTTATTTGTTCAAATAATATTTCGGGTACTTTTTTCTCGTTTTTCATCAAGAGATCGTATGCAGAAGCATGCATATCTTCGCCTCCGGCAATGAAATGGGCACACGAAAGCGATGCTACCCCGTAGAACGCGGGTAGGTAACTTGTAGAAAAATCAATAAGCAGGTCAAAAGGTTCTTCCATAAAATGCTTAACCTCCGGCAAACGTATTTTCCCGAAGAAATTGATGTCTTTATCTTGAAAAACGATAATGTTCGGGTGGGGGCGAAAATATTCGGGCATAATTTTCCCGGGGATATAAGCGAGGGCTTGCAGACGGGTACGGGAAACAGTCAGTTTGTTTTGCATGTTGAGCATTTGTTCCCATGCCGATTTGCTGTCGGCAACCCACAAATACCCGATGCTGTGAGCAGTAAAAAGAGAATGTACCTCCCGTTTCCGTGGTTTTTGAGTGGTTTTGATATATTGTTGAAGAAAATAATTCTTAATAAACGAATACATGAATTTTGGTTATAATCTATACCTTACAAAAAGTTCAATAGCCTGATAATCTGCCAAACCCAATGTGTCGTACAAGACGGCGGTATGATGATTTCTATCTTCGGCACGTTGCCAAAATTCGCGGCTGTCGGTACCGGGATATACCACGCTATCTTTTTGGGTTTGATGTTTAAAAATAGCCATACGTTTCACACTTACTTCGTCGGGGCTAAGGGGTACAGCCATGTCGGCTTCGTATATTTTCCACTCGTCCCATGCCCCGCGGTAAAGCCAAATATAGCAATCTTTCATCCATGGTTCGTGCCTCAATTGCAGGCATGCCTCTATAATAGCATGAAAGCAAATTTTGTGGGTACCATGAGGATCGTTGAAATCTCCCGCCGCGTATATCTGATGAGGCTTAATTTCTTGTAATAAGTCTATAATCAATTGAATATCTTCTTTACTCAGGTCGTTGTTGCTTTTGTTCAATTTGGTCTGTTTGTCGTAAAAGGGCATGTCTAAAAAATGAACCCGTTGGTTAGGTACCCCGATATATCGGGTAGAGGCTCTGGCTTCACCTCTGCGAATGTATGTTTTGAATAGTTCTAATACTCGCGTATCAGGTGTTTTTTTTGCACGGAAACAATCCACGTGGCGCGTCATGGTTTGGAGTACTTGCGCGTTGATCCCCACGATATCTTTGACATCAACCATAAATTCGAGATATTTGATAAGGTCATCGTCAAATACGGCATGATGCCCGCTGGTTTGATAGGCGACATGTACTTCGTGCCCGTGTTTAACCAATCGGGCAAAAGTGCCTCCCATGGAAATGACATCGTCATCGGGGTGAGGACTAAACACGACTACTCTTTTAGGGAAAGGTTTTGCCCTTTCAGGACGTTGTGAATCATCGGCAAGTGGCTTCCCCCCGGGCCAACCCGTGATAGTGTGCTGTAATTCGTTGAATATATTGATATTCAATTCGTATGAAGTTTTATACACGTTCAAGAGGCTACTCAAATGATTATCAATATAGTCTTTATTGGTTAATTTCAGGATAGATTTGTTTAATGTTAGGCTTAACCATATCACGGCTTTACGTGCAAGACGGAGGTTTGTCCAATCGCATTCCGAAAACAACCATGGCAAAGTAACGCGGGTAAGATGTTGTGCCGCAGCGGTATCGAGTATAAAATTTACATTATTATGTTCTTGCAAAAAAGTTGCCGGAACATAGTCGCGTATTTCTCCTTCCACGGCTTGCTTTATAATACTCGCTTTATGAGCACCCCAAGCCAGCAAGAATATTTTTCGGGCTTTCATAATCGTACTAATTCCCATGGTGATGGCTTGTTGGGGAACATTTTCTATCCCGTCAAAAGATGCGGCAGCGTCTTTGCGGGTGATACGGTCTAAATGAGTAAGCCGAGTTTTAGAATAAATAGGACTTCCCGGTTCGTTAAACCCGATATGTCCCGACCGACCAATTCCAAGTATTTGAATATCAATACCACCTGCCTCGTCTATCGCGTATTCGTAATTAGAACAATAACAATCTGCTCGTTCACGTTCTACCTGCCCGTTTGGAATATGAATATTCTCGCGAGGAATATCAACATGGTCGAACAAATGTTTGTGCATGAAATTTACATAACTTTCAGGATGCTCCGGAGACATGGGATAATATTCATCTAAGTTAAAGGTAATCACATTTTTAAAAGACAAGTTTTCTTCTTTATGCAATCTTACTAACTCTTGATATACTTTTATGGGAGATGAGCCTGTGGCTAATCCTAAAACGGTTTTCTTATTTTCTGCATCGTGTCGGCGAATAAAGTTAGCGATTTCTTTTGCCACAACGACCGAACCCTCGTTCGCGTTGCCATACACCGATACAGGAATTTTTTCAATAATGGCTTCCATCATGTTTTAATTGTCAGTATTACAGATAAATACAATATTTATTATTTTTTTGATATAAGATCATCATAACGCGTTGCAAATTTACATAAAAGTTTTCACATAAACATTCAAAAAATCACATAGCCTATTTTCCCAACGCCATTACCGAAGGGATAAAGAAGATGGCAAACCCGATAAGCAAAATGCCTGCCCCCGCGGCAACGAAGGAGTTGGTCAGTCCGATGGTTTCGGCAATAAATCCGGTGGCGAGCAGTCCGGGAATCGAGGGCAACAGCGAAAGCGAATCGTAAGTAGAAAAAGCGCGTCCCTGTTTTTCTATGTCAATGCTTGTTTGCATAATGACCGTGAACGCGCTATTCCATATCGCCGCTGCAACACCGCTCACGGCTGTAAAAACGGCAAACCACAGGTAGCCGTCTGTCGGCAATAACCCTGACCACAAAAAAGCAATGCCATCAATAATGCACATCAGCGCGATTATTCCCACTCGGTTGTATTTTTTCAGCAGATTGGTAGAAACTAACGCGCCGCCCGCCAACATGCCTGCCGACCAAATAATTTCCACGATGCTCATTTGATAGGTATTGCCTCCAAAATGATCGAGTGTCATCAGGGGAAAAAGGGCAGCAATAGGCAAGATGAAAAACATTGCACCTAAATCGCTTACAAACAGCCATTTCATTCCTTTTTTCTGAAAAATTGCCTGCAACCCGATTTTTAGTTCATTAAAAAAATCAGTCCGTGTATTGTTGGTTTTTGTTGGGCGCGGGATGACCACGAAAAGTAGCGCGACAGAAGCCATAACCGCACCCAACACTTCGCTCGCGCAGATAAAAGTCATTGGGAGCACTGTTATCAGAAACGCGGCAATCGCCGGACCGGCAATATTGCTGATGGAATAAATAATCTGACTGACCCCCGATACTCGCATCAGTTGGTCTTCGGGGGCGAGTAGCGGCACAGATGCCTTCATCGCTGGCTGATAAAAAGCATTACCCGCCGAGCGTAAAGATGATAAAAGGTAAATATGCCAAATTTCAACTTTATTGAAATAAAACAACACGCAAAGCGCAGCCGTGCAGGTGCCCATAAATAAATCGGAGACAATCATCACCCATTTGCGATTCCAACGGTCGACGTAAACGCCTGTAAACAAGCCAAAGATAAGTTGCGGCAGAAAGGTGGTCAGGAAGACGAGTGCCAGCACTTGCGGGGACCGTGTTTCCAAACTTATCCAGAAGATGATGGCAAAGCCCGTGATAGAACTTGTAAGCGAGGAAAAGAACTCGCCCGACCAGATGACGGCAAAAGTACGTTTCCAGTTTTTCATTTGACTTTTACCCACTTACGTGTCCATACAGGGTGGTGTTCTATCTCTATGATTAAAAGATAGACCCCTTCGGGCAAATTGCTCACGTCGATTTGTCCTTGACGGCGATTCCACGCGTAATGTTGCAGACTTTTACCCGACAGGTCGCGTATGACTACCGTTCCTTGCAGGGGTTGTCGCGATTTCAAATTTAAGTATTTATTCGCGGGATTAGGGTACAGCAAAATGTCTTCGGGGGCAAACATGGGCACGTTGCTACGGTCGCAAGTGTCTATATAAACTGTATCGTATACATAAACAGGAATATATACGGTGTCATACACGGGTATGTATATCGTATCGTACTGCATAATATACACGGTATCACAGGCATGAGAGAGGCTATCGTTATTTTCATTTTTGCCGCCCGCCGGTAAGGTATCCGAAAAGATACGCTCATAGTTTCGGGCATAACTATAAGATCCGTTGCATGTAGGTTTCGCGTCCCAATTGACACTCCAAGTCATCATGCCTCCCAAGTGCGGGTAGCCTCCCGTGTATTGCAGCGTATAATTGCCGGGTTGGGGTCCGTGCCCCAGCAAATATCTAATGGCGGCGGCAACGACCGAAGTATCTGCATAACCGCCCCCCGCGGCAGCGTTACATGCCGGCAACCCCACGGCAATTTTAGAGGCAGGAAAACCCGCAAAATTACCGCCCTGAGTTTGAAAACCTTGTATAATAGCCTCCGTTTCTGCCACGATAAAGTCGGCAGTGCCTTGTGCGTAAATGTTCCCATCTAACCCGTACATCGTGCCACTATTATATAATTGAGGATAGATATAGTCAATACTGTCTCGGAGAGCATCTAACAAGGGTAAGTAGCCGCCCCAAATGCTGCCATAAGAAGACATGCCCCCTTGCAAATATGCCGTTTCCGGTGCCGCCGTGAGCATCATTTTTTTGTGATATAGGGTACGATATTGTTGCATGATTGTTTTTATGGCAGCAATAAAGCGTGTTTGACCGCCTTCTGCCGGGTTCTTGATATTGCCGCCCTCGATAGTTATACAGTTACCGTGTTCAATATCAATGTCTATGCCGTCAAAAGGATAGGCACTCAAAATGAGATTCATAGAATTGATAAAGGATAGTTTGTCGGCTTCATCGTCCAGCGTGATGAGCCCCGTGGCACCGCCAATGCTTATCAGTACTTTTTTTCCCTGATTTTGCAAAGCACTGATTTGAGCAGCAAAGACAGCGGGTGTTATACCCTCCGGCTCGAAAGTCATGTGGGCATGAGTGTTACTAGCAGGGGTAGCAAAGGCTACGCAAATGATGTCGTAAGCGTCATCTACTTGATTAAGAGGTAGCATCGGGGCAGAATCATCGTTCCAATTATGCCAATAACCCACCAGTTGGGGAGTGGAATTTTGGGAAAACACGGGATAACCCGACCATATTATTCCTATTAGCCATAGCCAGATTTGTCTTTTCATTTTTTTAATTATTATTGCTCATTTGACAATTTAGTTAATACCTGTTTCCATTGGTTTTCAGATAGTTTCGCGCCCGTAGTTTCTACCAATTTAGCGGATAGAAGAGAGGCGATATAGCCACAACGGTCGATAGGCATATTGTTCATTAAGCCAAATAAGAATCCCGAGGCATAAATGTCACCGGCACCGTTGGTATCAATGGCATGGGCACTCACGGCGGGAATGTCTGTAATGGAGTTCCCGTGTTTCACGATAGATCCTCGTGCCCCTAATTTCACGATGGATGTGGCACAGTCATTCGACAGCAACGACAGGGCTTCATATTCTTCCTTGCCGGTAAATGCCTTTGCCTCTTCTTCGTTTGCAAAAATAATGTCCACGTAGTTTTTAAGCAGATATTGCATAAAATCAAGATTTGCTTCTACCACGTTATAACTTGCCATATCCATAGAGATGGTTAGCCCGCGGGTTTTGGCTAATTGGCATACATGCAATATAAGGTCATGATTAAAAACTAAGTAGCCTTCTACGTGCACGTGGCTATACGTATCGAAAAGAGAAGGTATGATGTCGGCGGGTAGCATCGTGGCGG
This sequence comes from Bacteroidales bacterium, assembly GCA_031272025.1. Taxonomy (GTDB): domain Bacteria; phylum Bacteroidota; class Bacteroidia; order Bacteroidales; family WCHB1-69; genus JAGVVH01. Next base: position 7,553 of record JAISUP010000008.1, on the reverse strand, counting down.
CGGCTCCCAGACAAGTGGCAAAAGTTCGTTCCCCTTCTTGGGTCATTAACGTAGTCGCGATACCCGTGTCGGTATCTTTGGAGATGATAAGATGGGGAATGATATGGCTGTCGAGCATGTCTTGTCGAAAAAAATGCCCAAATTCATCATCAGAAATTTTGCCAATGTATCCGGCAGTCGTACCTAATCGGGCTATGCCGTGTATGGTATTGGCGGTAGAACCTCCGGTAGCAATGGTCTTTGCATAGTCTTTTAGCATGGTATGGATATTTCTTTTGGTCTCCTGATCAATCATTTTCATGCCCCCCTTTTTTAAGCCCAATTGAGTTATAAAGTTTTCGTTATCAATGGGGATAATGACATCAACCAAGGCATTTCCTATACCTAAAATTTTATTTTTCATAATAGAATGATTTTGAATGATAAAAAACAGGTTAAGTGTTCAACTTTCTATCGTCCGGTTCGCGGTCTAATGATAAAGTTGAAAGTATAATTGTCGTAAGGGATTCTAAATTCGGGTTGAGGGATAGCCCCCCATGAATTTTCGCCGCCCACGCCCATTTGTTTCAACTCAAAATTGACATAAGTGGCATCTCGTTTCACGAGGTCTGTTGGATACTTATTGACATTGATAGGGTCTTCGCTGTCCAAGTCTTTCATGGCATAAGGTAGTGCTTGTGCCGAGAAAGGGTGGTCGGAGATAAATTCTAGCCCGTAGCCGGAGGGGTCTATCACCCGCCACCATTGCAGCCCTGTATGTGTACCCGATTCTTGCGGGCGCACGTACTCTTCATGATATTGCTCGTCCACGGTTTGCAGGTAATGTCCTGTTGTTGCCGCCGAATTACGATCCGCGTAATTTTCGAAAGGTCCTTTGCCGTAAAACTCTACTCTATTGTAGCGTGCCGGCATAGTTAAGCCCATCCCGAAACGAAACATGTCGGAAACGGTTTTACTCTTGTCGGCTTGCATGTCTTCGGTTACTTGTATTTCACCTATATTATTGATTTTATAGGTAAGAGTAAGTGTCGCCGAGGTAGAAGGCATGAACAGTTTGGACACCACGACTGCCAGTTCTCCATCTACGTGCATTTCCATTTCTTTCAGTTCAAAAACGGGGTAACGCCACGCGGCATATTTCAGGTATAATTGCGCACCTATGTCATTTTCGGTAACGGCACGAGCAAATTCAGGGTGCATGGCTTCTTTGAGCATCTCGTTTCCTTCATAAGTGTAACGGCACAAGTACCCCGTACGACGGTCAAATTCGACTCGCCAATGGTCGTTAGAGATAAAAAAACAAGTATTGTCACTGCTCATTTCAGGGGTATTGCCCGAACAAGGAGTGAGAGAAAAATAAACTTTGGTGTCGTAAGGTTTGAGACACATTTGATCATGGGCAACCACGAAACCCGCGGGCAATAAGTCGGTAGACACTTTCAATTTATATTCCACGTTAAGCATTAGTTCGCGGGCATAAGCATATTTTCCCATGTCTAACGGCAAAACGAGCGTACTCCGTTGCTGTGGTAACACATCAAGTTTATTGATAATGCCCCGTTTTACAATTTTCCCGTCTGCCAAAAGTGCCCATTCCAAGTCATAGGCAGACAAATCAATAAAGAAATTTTCGTTAAAAATTTCAATTGTTCCTGTTTGAGCATTTTTCAGGGTAGTCCATATTGATTGGTATTGATATTGAACATCGTAACTATGAGGGTGATAGTTTCGTCTCGCGGAGACAATGCCGTTGCAATTGAAAGAGCGGTCACTGGCATCGTATTTATTATAACTGCCCCCGTAGGTATATTGTAACTTCCCGTCAGGCAAATGACGGTGCAGGGCTTGGTCTACAAAATCCCAAATAAATCCTCCTTGATAAGTGGTAGGATATTGACGAATGACATCCCAATATGCTTTCAAACAACCGTTGGAATTGCCCATGGAATGGGCGTATTCGCATTGTATAAAGGGGCGGTTGCGTCTTGGTCCGGGCCACGTGTCTGTGGTATCTTGAGGATTCGCGGCATATTTGGCGGCACTTTGTACCCCTACGTACATGGGACAAAAAATATCCGTGTGATTGGTGCGGAGTGCCGGTTCAAACTGCACGGGACGAGTTTTATCGTATTTTTTTATCCATTGGTATGCCTTTTCAAAATTAGGACCGTCTCCGGCTTCGTTGCCCAAACTCCACGTGATAACACTGGGGTGATTGTAGTCGCGAAGCACCATGCGGGAAACCCGCTCCAAATGAGTGCTCTCGTAAGCAGGATCCTTGGCTAAGGTTTCCGGTCCGTAGCCAATACCATGTGATTCGTTATTCCCTTCATCTACAACATAAATTCCATATTGGTCGCAAAGATTGTACCATTCAGGATCATTGGGATAATGGCTTGTTCTTACAGCATTGATATTCAATTCTTTCATTAATTGAATATCTCTAATCATGTCCGCGGTACTCATCAGGTACCCTTTGTCGGGATCCATCTCGTGCCGGTCGGCTCCTTTAAAAAGTATGGGATGACCGTTAAGCAAGAAAGTGGGACCTTTGATTTCTACTTTTCTAAAACCTACATTGACGGTAGTGGCTTCTACTGTTTTACCGTTTTCATGCAAAGTAACAAGAAGCCGGTAGAGGTAAGGGGTTTCGGCGGTCCATTTAAGAGGAGTTTCCACTGACAAGGTGGTTGTAGAAACCCCTGCCCATTTTTCTTTTGCCACGGGTTTCCCGTAAGGGTCAATAAGAGTAAAGGTTATTTCTTTCACACCGGGGGTAACTTCTACATGAATAGCAAGCGTTCCGTTTTGATAATTTGCATCTAAATCAGGGGTAATTTTGATATCTTTCAGATGTTTTTTGGGACGAGCATAGAGAAAAGATTCGCGGGCAATCCCCGATAGTCGCCAAAAGTCTTGGTCTTCCATGTAAGTACCGTCGCACCACCGATGTACCTGAAACGCGAACAAGTTTTTACCCGGCTTCACGTAAGAGGTAATATTAAATTCGGCTTCGAGTTTGCTATCTTCGCTATATCCAACCATTTTTCCGTTAATATAGAGCAGGATATTGGAGGTAACAGAGCCAAAATGCGCGTAAATATCCATGCCTTTCCAATCGGAGGGGATGTCTATTTCTCCGCGATAGGTGCCTACATGATTGTTTTGGTCGGGCACGAGTGGGGGATTGCTTTTGTATTGCCGGTTCCACGCGTAGCCGGAGTTGATGTAAAGCGGGTCTCCAAAACCATGAAGTTCCCATATCCCGGGTATCGGCATTCTATCCCACCCCTTGTCGTTATAATCTACCCTATAAAAATCGGTGGGACGTTGGTCCCTATCTTTTACCCAATTAAATTTCCACACTCCATGCAAAGAACGAAACCACGGGTTATGCTCTTTTTGTCCCAACAAAGCCATATCTTCGGAGGGGTACGCGAAAAACGTCGATACCATAATTTCACGGTTAATACTGTTTAACCGAGGATTATTCCACGGCTCAGACATTGTCTGTTGTGCCATAGCGGTAGCGATGCAACACCCCGACAACAGCATAAGAAAAAATAATCTTTTCATACGTCTAAATTTTTATTATAAAAATAAGTTTTTTGTCTCCATCATTCGGGTCCACTCTTGTTGAATGGTATTTTTTATGTCTTCCATTTCAGGAACAGTGTTGATTTCGAGGAAAATAGAAGTTACGTCTTTATCTTTGAACCCGCAGGGGTTGATGAGTTTAAAGTATTTTAAATCTGTACAAACGTTTAAAGCGAACCCGTGCATGGTAACAAAATGAGAGGCACGTACACCCATGGCGCAAATTTTCCGCGGTTTTGACGAGTGTGCATCGAGCCATACCCCTGTGGCACCGGGCAATCGCTCTCCGGCAATCCCGTAATGCGCGAGAACTCTAATGATGGTCTCTTCCAAGCAGTAAAGATATTGTTTGAGTGAGAGATGATAATTTTCGAGGTCAAGTAAAGGATAGCCCACGATTTGTCCCGGACCGTGATAAGTGATGTCGCCCCCGCGATTTACTTTGTAGAAGGATGCCCCCAAAGAGGCAAGCATGTCTTTATTCACTAACATGTTGTTCGTGTTTCCATTTTTGCCAAGAGTAAAAACATGAGGATGCTCGCAAAACACGAATTGTTCCCATATACTCGTGTCTTTTTTGCCTTGTTTGGCTTCGACAAGAGATTTAAAAATGCTCTCTTGTCGACACCATGCCTCCATGTAATCTATAATACCCCAATCCGAAAAACGCGTGTTCATATCGTTTCGTTTTTTTTATTCCCCAAAGATAGATTGCAATGCACGGGTTAATTCTTCTCCGCGCAATCCTTTGGCTATGATATTTCCCTCTTTGTCTATAAGAAAAGTACAGGGGATAGAATTTACCCCATAAAGACGGGCGGCATCGGATTTCCAGCCTTTGAGGTCGCTCACGTGATACGACCATGTCAATTTATCGGCAACGATGGCTTGCTGCCAACGTGCCTTGTCGGTATCTAACGACACGCTAAATACTTCAAATCCTTTGTCATGATATTTGGCATAAGTATTGACCACGTGCGGGTTTTCTCTACGGCAAGGTCCACACCACGAAGCCCAAAAATCCACGAGCACGTATTTTCCCCGCAAATCTGACAATTTGAGCAATTTACCCTCAGGATTGTTGAACGCGATTTCGGGGGCAGGGGTATTTTTAGAAGACGATGCGATTTTGGCGGTATGTAATTGCTCGTATTTCTCTTTCACGATACGATTGTCAGGATATTTCGCCTGCAAAGCATTGACCAACGTGTTTTGCAAGTCAGCATGACTGTCTTGTGAAAAATAATCCATAAACATGAGTACCGATAAGTCGTCTTTATTGGAAAGTAGTGTATTTTTAATAGAATCGTTGATGAGTGCTGATTCTCGATTAAAATTTTGTTGATAGGTTTGCACTATAGTAGTGAGATTTTTCTTTAAATCGGCTTCAATACCGGCAGACAATTTGTTGCCCTCGTCCGTTTGTTTGATATAATCTTCTTTGATATTTTCCACAGATTCTGCATATTGTTGTACGGCATTCTGCATTTGTTTGGTCAATTTTTCTTTTGTGGTTTTGTTATCCATTTTCCCGTTAAAAGTCAAACTGTCGCGCAGGGACACGATAGAAGATAAAGTCTCGCAGTAATTTTGTAAAACATCGTATGCCTTTTGCTGCCTCGTGTCGGCAAGGGAATGATAACGTTCTATTCTCGGGTTTATATCTGCAAAATTTGGGCTATTAACAGACGTGAGGTCATGCGATTCGCGCACCTCTTGCATGTAAAGTTTGAAAGGTCGATAGTTGTCTATCGTGGCTTTAAAGGAGTTGTTGAGCATGAAACGCAGGGAATCGCCTTTGTCGGGCAATACTTTTCCCCGTGCGGTGAACCGGTTTACCCATTGTCGAGACTGTTGTGTCTGCTCTATCATTGCCAAGACATGCCCGTCTATTTTTTTGTTTGTTTGTTGTGCATCGTTGATTTTTTGCAGAAGGGCACTGCAATATTGTTGTGTTTTGTCATCGCGTAACCGGTTATTCGCGTTATTGAGCAGATTTTGGTTTTCCAAGTACAAATCGGCAAGTTTTTTGCTCGTGTTAAAAGAAGATGAGCCTGAAGTAGAAACAATGCGGGTCAGGTTTTCGGCATCTAATTCCACATTTATTTTGTCTCCGGGGTGTAACGCGCAAACGAAATATTGTCTTGGAGAAAAGGCGAGACGATAGAGATCGCTTCGCTTAACGGGTGCTTGTAAATGAAAATGCCCCTCCGGACTAATTTCTGCCCGGGCAAGCGTGTCGCGCTCGTCATCATATACACTAAGCAAAGATACCCGCGTAAATTCTTTATTGTTGGCTACTCTCCCATGAATTTCTACCTTATTTTGAGCCATGGTTGACCATAGCATACCCACAAGAAATCCCGAAAAAATCAACTGTTTCATGATATTCGCATTTTTATAAAAATCAGGCTGCAAATATACGTGAATTTCTTGTAAAAAAACGAGAGTCTCTATTTTTTTTCTTAAAACATTGATAGGATACGTTACCTCATTCGATGATAAAACTGTAAATTGGGAGTATATTTGGATTTAGCCTGCATTATTCATAACCAAAAGGAGCAAAATATCGTGTGTCCAGCCAAATTCCAAAGCCGAATCAATTATCAAGTCAGCCGAAAGCCATTTAACCACGCTGCTGCCGTAACCTTTTTCTGCCACATCCATCGACAGTCGTTTGCCAATATTCCGGTAAAGTTGCATCATCGCCGAGTTAATTTTGCGCGCAACAACAACCCGCGTGGATTTTATATCGCCGATTATATCTCGCAAAAGCGTTGAATATTCAGTACTTGGCAAGTTGTTTTCTGTTTTTTGAATTTCGGGTATTGTGTCTTTATTTTTGTGGATGTTTATTCATATTCTTTCAATTTTCTATTTTTCAATATTCACCACTCCCTTACATTCAGGATACCCCGTGCAGCCCCAAAATTCTGCTCCTTCGTTTTTCCCCGATTTCACTTTCCTGATAACCATCGTTTTACCGCAATTCGGGCAGACAGGCGAGTTTTGCTTGTGAGTTTTCGAGCCAGCAAATGTACGCAAGAATCGTGAATCCAGTCGGTTGAGTAATTGGGCTTATCGAGCCAAACATCGAACACTTCCTTCGCCTCGGCAGATTGCGTGTGCCAAGGAACTAAATCATTTCTCAACAGCCAATCTTCGTAATCACTCATCAACTCTGTCAAACTTGCCCGCGCTACATCTGTCAGTTTCATTTCCGTTTCTTTTGACGTAGAACCCCGCGCCGACCCTTCGACAATGTTTACCTTTCCCGATCTTGCCGCCTGTGTCATTTGGTCGTACTGCCTGCCTGTCGGGTCAAGTTTGCGGGTCAAGAACTTGTCACAAAAACGGAAAGTGGCAAGTTGCGCGATGCTCGCCAACACCCACGAGTCCAAAATTCGGTAACCTGAAGAGTAATCTAATTTTGCCATTGTTGTTTTTTATTTTTCTTGATACTCCCACCCCTTCGCCCGTCCCAGTGGCGGCTCGCCCGTTTCTGTGGGCAAAAACTTATCCACTTCGGGCAGTTCTATCGGCAAGTCCTTCAAATCGACTGTATATGGCATCCCGTCTTTGTAGTATATTGGGAAAGGCTCGCCCCAGTAGCGCTGGCGGCTGAAAATGGCGTCGCGGAGGCGGTAGTTGACTTTTACCTTGCCCAAACCATTGTCCTCTATATATGCTTTAGTTTTGGCGATTGCTGCTTTGACGGAAAGTCCGTTTAAAACTAACGTTTCGGGGAATTGCGGGTCAAGCCCGCAATGACGGTCGATGGCAGGCGAGTTCATCATTACACCCTCTTTCGCGTCAAAACTTTCTTCGCTCACGTCGGCGCCTTCAATCAGCGGGATAATCGGCAGGTTGAAATGTTTAGCGAAAGCATAGTCGCGGCTATCGTGGGCAGGCACTGCCATAATCGCGCCGGTGCCGTACCCTGCTAAAACATAATC
>JAISUP010000078.1 GCA_031272025.1 Bacteroidales bacterium | reverse complement strand
GAAATCGACCGCGAGATAGGCGTGGTTGAGCATCTGGTCGTAAGTGTCGGTCGCGTAACACTCAAAGACGTGAAACCCGACAACCATCAGCGCCGCAACGCCGCGCAAGCCGTCGAGAATGGGGTAATGAGTTTTTTGAATTTTGTTTTGCATAATTTTCTATCATTTTCCTGTATATTTAAATTTCGCTGCAAGGGTAATACTTTCTTTGAAATAACAACATTAAAATAAAGCCTTTTGTTTAATACAAATGAGGTGGAAATGAGGTTTGGGGAATGTGCAATCACAATGCTCACATTTAACCTCATTTCTACCTTATGTTCCCGACAAATTAATATTGCCAATTTTTCTCTTTAAAAGAGTCCAGCATTTTCACGGGGAACCACGAGGCAATAAAACTGATAACCAATACCAATAAAAAAGTAAGTAGCAAGTCGGGGAACAGGATTTTTACAGGGTAATAATTCACGATATAACTGGCACCGCCATTGCCGAGCGAGATAAAGTGAAATTGTTGCTGTAAGGCACAAATTATGGTTCCAAGAAACAGACCAAACATCCCGCCGATGAGCGCGACAAACATGCCTTCTACCATGAAAATTTTACCTGTAAACTTTACCGATGCACCCATACTGCGGTAAATGAGCAAATCTTTTCTTTTTTCAACCATCAACATGCCCATAGTTCCGAGAATGTTAAACGCGGACACGAGTACGATAAAGGCAAGAATAAAGAATATAATCCATTTTTCGGCTTTGATACTTTTATACAGGATTTCTTCTTGTTGGTAACGGTCTTTTACTTCGTAGTTTTTGCCTAAACACTGTTTAACTTTTTCACGGGTTTTGTCGAGTGAGGCATGGGGTTGCAATTGTATTTCCAAGGCTGTAACCTCGTTTTCGTATTGCATGAGTTCGCGGGCAACTTGTAAGTCGCAAAAGGCGAACTGTTCATCGTATCGCGGGGCATTGGTAGAAAATACCCCTGAGGGTAAAAGAGTACGACTATTTAACGTCCCCGTGCCGGGCAACAAATTTCGAGACATACGGTTAGGATAGTAGCAACAAACCCCTTCCAAACTATTCAGGTTGATTTGCATAAGTCCCGCGGCACCCGCCCCTATGACTATACCCGCCCCAATGTCATTGCCCATACGGTAATTCCCGTCAATGAGTATTTTTTCCATTTGTCTGTGCTTGACATAGTTCGCAGGCACCCCTTTCAGGTGTAGCATCACCTGTCGGTGTTCGTATTCGGCAAGCACGAGGTCTGATACAACCTCTTCTATTTGCATTACCGACGGAATTTGACGAACAAGGGCTAACGGGACGGTATCAAGCGCGAAAGACTTTCCTTTCGCGGGAGTAACACAAAGGTCGGGATTAAAAGAATTAAAAGATTGCTGTACCAATGTCTCCATACCATTGAATACCGACAAGACAATAACTAATGCCGCCGTGCTCACGCTAATACCCGCGATAGAAATCCACGCGATAATGTTCACGATATGATGTTGTTTTTTGGCAAACAAATATCGTTTGGCAATAAACAAGATGGTGCCCCAACGGGTTGATTTCACTATTGCTTTAAAAGTTTTTCTATGTTTTCGATATAATCAAGCGTATCATCAATGAAAAACTCGCAACGCGGGATAATTCGTAAATGGTTTTTCAGTTTTTGACCTAACCGGAAACGGATACTTTTGGTATTCTGTCTTATTTCGGCAAGTACGGCATTCCTGTCAGGACAATCATAGATACTCAAATACGAACGTGCAATAGACAAGTCTTTGGTAACCGTAGTTCGAGTTACCGTGATCATGCAATGATACAAGGACATGCTGTCTGCTAAAAGCAATTGCGCGAGTTCTTCTCGAATTAAATAGCCGATTCTTTGCTGTCGTGTACTATCCATTTCTCTTTATTAGAAACGTCTTACCGCACGCGCGAGAAGATTGGGTTCGTCTTTTCTCAACTCCCGGGGCGTAGCCTTCCCTGAAGAGAGTCTTACTCCCCAAACGTGTTCCGCATCTATTTCCGAAGAGGTCCAATAAGAATAATTCCCGACACGAAGTTCTACGGCTTCTTTATGAACTCCTTTTTTCACAATTTCGGTTAAAGCCTCGCGCACGACATTTAAGGTATATACTGTTATTCCATCTTTCTGGAATGAAGCCTCTAATTTTTGCAATTCTTTTTGCGCGGGCAGGTACCAACCGGTTTGATTTCGGGTATTTCTAGATTCGCACCAGTGAATCACGGTCAAACTGTCGGTAGCAATGTTGTGGTATTTTAAGAAATGAGCATTCGTTAACCCGCTCACCGTGTCTTTTAACCCGATATAATTCATAACAGACGTGCACCACATTGTGAACGTATTGTTATCGTAAAGCGTGGTGGGGTACTCGTCAAGAGAAAGGATAAGCCCGTGCAATCCCCCGTCGCTAATATCAAAGACAATCCCTTTAACCCCGTTCACGTTATAAAGTTCCCCAATCTCGTACTTTTTCGTGAGGGCGGCATCTTTCTGAGGATCCGGGTCAGGTTCCTTCGTGCAATTGATGGCTAAAACAGAAAGCAACACCATTGTCGTGTAAAAAAACTTTTTCATAATCATTATTTTTGTTGGTTTAACATGTATGAATTTCTTAAAAAAATACTTAAAAACAGCCCGCGAATATAATTATTTTTTTTTAAATACAGCATTTAATTTTTTTTTAAATCAGGGCAGCACATTTATGGGTTTTAGAATTTCTTTTCCTGCTTCAATGGCTTTGATATTCGCGGGGATAAGGTCGTGATGCCTTGCCGGTAATGATTTTTTCAATCCCTTTTCAATAAATTCGTCATTGACGATAGGTTTTACTTTCAAGAAACCGCCAAGGATAATCATGTTAAAGAGTTTAAGATTTCCTATTTCGGAGGCTTTCTCGTATCCTGCGACTTGATAGATATTGATGTCCGTACGCGAAGGGTGTTTGGTAATACCGTTAGGGTCGTAGATGAGTAGACCGCCCGGTTTCACGGCATCCTCGAACTTATCCATGGATTGTTGGTTGAGAATAATAGCGGTGTCGAAATGCACGAGCGTGGGCGAACTAATTCGCTCATCGCTAATGATAACGGTAACATTTGACGTACCCCCGCGCATTTCCGGTCCATACGAAGGCATCCAACTGACTTCTTTGTTTTGCATCACGCCTGAATAGGCTAAAATTTTGCCCATGGAGAGAACCCCTTGTCCCCCAAAGCCCGCGATAATGATTTCTTCTGTCATGACTTTTTTCTAATGATTTAATACAATGAATATGATACTCGTGGGTAATTCCCATTTTATCGTTTGCAAAAATAGTAATTTTTCACGACAAAAGAAAACATTGAAAAAAAAATACTGTAAAATACAGAAATTTTCAGTATTTTTGCAGCCTGATTTTTTCTATTATGATGCGAAATGAAACGATATACCGGATGGCATTAGCCTACGTGCCTCTTTACGGTAATATTTTGATTAAAAGATTAATACGGGATTCCGGGAGTGCAGAAAACGCGTTTTCGGAGACCTATCAAGGGTGGCAAAAACTGCGCAAGTATCATCACGGGCTTTCGAAGCCTGCCTTATCGCCAACGATGTGGGAAAAAGTGATTCGCGAGTACGAGTGGATGGAGGCAAATCAGGTAAAGGTATCTTTTTTTACCGACCCTGAATATCCTTCTCGTTTGCGCTCGTGTAACGATGCCCCATACTTGTTTTTTTATCGGGGGGACTCTAATTTTAACCGGCAGCGGGTAGTCTCTATCGTGGGCACGCGTGGGGCTTCGGTTTATGGAAAAGATGTGGTAAAAAAAATAGTATCGGAGTTAACGCCTTACGGGGTGTCTGTTGTTAGTGGGTTGGCACGGGGTATCGACACGCAGGCACACGAGCAAGCGTTGACGCGGGGGTTGAACACCGTTGCCGTGTTGGGGTCGGGTTTGGGTGCGATTTACCCGCGAGGCAATACCCGGTTAGCACAACAAATAGTAGAAAACGGGGGTACGCTACTTTCGGAGTTCCCGTACATGGAAACTCCTGATAGACAGAATTTTCCAAGACGTAACAGAATTATCGCGGGCATGTCTGATGCCGTCATCGTTGCCGAAAGTGCCCGCAAAGGGGGTAGCATGATCACGGCGTTCATCGCGCATTCGTATAACAGAGATGTCTTCGCGGTGCCCGGATCCGTGTTTCAAGAATCTTTTTCCGGCTGTCATGAACTTATTCGTAGCAACGTGGCAGCAATAGTTACCTCAGGGGACGAATTTGCCGACATGATGGGCTGGAACCTCGAATCACCAAAACACGTGCAACGCTCTCTCTTTATAGAGATTGATGAAAAAGAGAAAGACATTGCCGACCTTATTTTGGCTCACCCTGCCATATCTATCGATGAATTGATGGTCAAACTCTCCGGAGTTTCTGTTTCTAAAATAGCCTCTATCCTGCTTAGTCTCGAGATCAAAGGGTTAATAGAATGTTTGCCCGGGAAAGTGTATCGATGGGTGCGTTGATGCCTGTCTTTTATTTTGTTCTTCTCGAATAAGCGGCTATAGCAGCGGTATCTATCAGCACCGCCATCACCGAGAGCGCGATCGTTTGTTTGCTCACATCGTGAAGCGTCCCCCCTTTGAGTATAATGCTTTTAATCACATCCATAAAAAAAGACATAGGATTGAAATAATTGATATAGGTTGCCCAACGAGGCATTCCTTCTATAGGAGTGAACAGCCCGCTCAGTAACACGAAAACAATAAACAGGAAAAAAACAATAAACATGGCTTGTAGTTGATTTTCAGCCATACTGGAAATAAAGAAGCCCAACCCGAGCATGGCGAGCAAGTAAATTGCCGTAACCCCTAATAGTACAGCCATACTTCCTTGAACGCTAATTCCAAAGACCATGTTCATGAGACCGATGCCAATGATAAATTCAACCATTCCCAAAACCCAGAAAGGAATCATTTTTCCCACGATAAATTGCCACCGCTTAATGGGGGTAACATTGATTTGCTCTATAGTACCTATTTCTTTTTCTCTCACGATATTAAGGGCAGTAACGTATGCACCGATAAGTGTTACCAAAATAACCAAAATCCCGGGGACAATCAAATTTTTATAGTTCATGTGCTCGTTGAACCAATAAATGTTGGCAGTCAACAATTGTGCCGTATTTCCTGAGTATTGCCAATCGCCTTCTCCCATGTTCTCCATGAAAGCGGCGATTACATTTTGCACGTAACCGGTTCCTATACCTGCTTTCACGCTATTGATGGCGTTAGCAGTGATGGCGATGGCAGGTTCCTCACCATTGACAATACGCTCTTCCATTCGAGCGGGAAACTCTATCAGAAAATCAATGTCATCGTGTAGCATAAGGTCTTCGGCTTCTTTTTTAGAGCCGATGACACCATAACTGATAAAATGAGGTGAATAAGTAAAGTTTGCCATAATTTCACGAGAAATAGAAGAGCAGTCGCGGTCAATAAAGCCGATATGAAGTTGTTTTATCTCGTAGTCGGCGGTAAAAGGAAAAACTACGAATTGCACCAACGGGGCAACGATTAAGATACTTCGAAGCAGCGGGTCTCTAAATACCTGCAAAAACTCCTTTTTTATTAGCATCAAAATAACTCTCATAATGGCGTGCGGGATAGGGATAGGTAGGGGCTATTGTTTCGTATCTAAGGCGATAATTTCCAGGAGCGTGTCGCCAATGCCAATCACGTATCCCTCTGCATGATACAATATTTCTCCTTCGGGATTGATATACAAGGTAAATGGGAAGTGGTCTTCGATATTGATATGTAAAATTTGGGCAAGCGTTTTCAACAATTCGCGTTGAGTATCCACTGTCCAACGGGTTTGTTGTGGGAGCCCGCTAAAACTTTTCGCGTTGAAGGCACGGGTTACTTTATCTTCCGGCGTAACGAGCACGATATTGCCGTTCCATTGTTCGAGTTCTTTTTTTCGTTGTGGCAAATCTTGCAAAATGTGTTTAGAAGGTTCTTTGGCGGGATCCACGAAACAAAGCATGAGTCCTTTTTCGCGTGCCCAATGTAATAGCGGGTTGGTTTGTTGGTCTATCGTAATTTTTTCTTCTCCCGACAATTTGCCATAAACTATTCTCCGCGAGATGAGTTTGGGTAGGGTAACGGTTTGTTTCACGGTTTGTTTTTCGGGTAGCATAAAATACACGGTTCTCACGGTAGGCGAACCGTCGCGGTCTCGGGCACCGGTCATTAAGCGGTAGTAGCCTGCATCGAGCGTAAGCGTGCAAGGAAATACGCCCGCCGAAGGCTCCTCCTCAAAATCAAGAGTTTGAAATTCTCCATCTTTGTATTTTGCTATCGTGTAATGTGTGTAATAACCGGGCACCTTACCATTTTCTTTATCGTTTTCTAATATCAGCGTTCCTTTAGGAGTATCTGCAATAGAGGCTTCGTTGTCATTTTTGTCGTGTTCAAAAACAACATCAAACCATTTCCCATCTTTATAATACCGGGGTTTTCCTGTTGCCGGTTCTACCTGCGCGGGAATGCCCATGCTCCGGCATACCGCCGCGAAAAAGATGTCGCGGGAATGCCTGTCTGCCATTTTTAACTCATATACCCCTACCGGAGAAATGGGACACAAATAATAGTTTTCATCATCGTTAATGGTTATATTTTTATTGATATATTGAATGATATTTTCCACGGAGGGGGTTGTTCCCGCGATTTCGGCTACCTTTTCGGGTTGTTGAAAATAAGCACGCCAAGGACGAATCAATTCGAGCGCGATACGCGGGGAAAGTACTTGTTTCACGAAAAGCGTTTCGTCCATCTCAGGGTCTTTTTTCTCACAATGCAGGAAGTGGTCTTCTAATATTTCGCGTGGGGTGTCTCGCAAATCTTTTTTCGATATAGCCGCCAAAAATGGAAATAACCGCGGGTTGTCTTTGTTTTGCCGGATAAAATCGGCGATATCGCGCCAATTTCCTTGCGATAACTGCAAATATTTAAAAATTTCTTTGGAATCTAACCCTGTTTCTGTCGACAATTTTTCGGCATCCTCTTCTTTGGCAAAAGTGCTCGTGTAGACACTGCGAATAGCGTCCTCTTTGCTCACCCGTTTTCCAAAATTTGTTAATTTCTCTTCATCGATACCTTTAGTATCTTTTCCCGGCGGGATATTTATCACGTAAGTTTCTGTATAAGAAGTATCAAGGCTAAACATATTAGGCAGTCTGAGGTTCCCGTGATCGAGTACGATGACGGTTTCCTCGTCTGTGGTTTTAGATTTCCCGTAACCGAAGAGGTTGTCTTTATTTGCCCAAATCATGAGGTCGCCCATGCCTGAGAAGATAGCGGTAGTGCCATCGGGCGCTGTTTCATTCTCCGAGATAGTAAAGAGTTCGGCATAATTATAGACCTTAAATTGTACTTTTGCCCCGGGCACGGGGTTCCCGTTCAAGTCTACAATTTTCACTTTTACTTGTCGCGTGTCGGCGTAATTTGCTAACAGGTTAATGCGCGAGAAAAGTGGTTTTTCAATATTTTTCGGTTCTGTTCCCGTGTATTTTCCGAAGGCGATGGTATGTACCATCATGGTACGGGTAGCGGGACCGGCGAACCATCCGTGGTCGAGTTCGGGTTCGGGTTCGCAGGCTCCGAGAAAATGCCACTGACCGTCTACCCATACTTCTACCCACGCGTGATTGTTGTCGCTATGCACCCAACGGGGGGTGTAGCATTGTCTCGCGGGAATGCCCACGGCTCTCATGGCAGTAACCGTGAACGTGGACTCTTCCCCACACCTGCCCCAAGAGGTGCGCACAGTCGCGAGCGGGGCAGAGGTGCGACCGTCTGTCCCCCGGTAAGTAACCTTCCCCCTGCACCACAAATTCACCTCCAACGCCGCCTCGGTCATACTCAAACCTTTTACTCTGTCTTTTAATTCGTTGAAAAACACTAACCGAGCGGTATCCAAATTTTCGTTATTCACGCGATACACGAGTACAAAATGTCGGAAAATGTCTTCAGGAATGGTTTGCCCCCACGCGAAAGTATCCCGGGCTTGTAAAGATGCCCGTACTTGTTTCAAGAAAAAAGTCCCGTCATAGTCTCCCAAATCAGAGAGTGGCATGTAGGCATACAAAAATTCGAGAGCCTCTTTTTCAGCCAAAGTCAGGTCGGGACGATTAAATACCGCGAAAAGGGAGTGGTGCCGTCCCGACACCATTTGCTCTCTTTTCAAAAATTGTTCATGCACTTCTTCGCGATATTTTGCATCGGTAAGAAAATGTTTTTCTTTGGCACATGATATTGTCAAAATACACGCGCACAGAATCATACAAAAAACATAAAATCGTGTTTTCATTCGTGAAATGTTTTGTTTTTTTATAAAAATAAAATCCATTAAAATTCCGCTACAAAAATACGATATTTTTTGCATTGCCGTGTTTTTTCATTTTTATTTTGTACTTTCGCGGGGTTAATCAAGTGTGTTATGATCATGTTAAGAAAATATGATGAAACGTTTTTTTGATGTCGTGCTTTCCTTGATGGTATTGCTGCTGTTATTGCCTTTATTCCTTTTATGTATGATAGTTATCGTGATAGAATCTCCGGGAGGGGCAATTTACCGGCAAACGCGGGTGGGCAAAAATAATATAGATTTTAAATTATTGAAATTTAGAACTATGAAAAAAAATGCGGACAAGCAGGGACTCCTGACCGTAGGTTATGCCGATGCGCGGGTTACTCCTTTTGGATATTTGTTGAGGCGGGCAAAATTTGACGAGTTCCCGCAATTGCTCAATATCATCAAAGGAGACATGAGTATCGTGGGACCGCGTCCTGAAGTTAGGAAGTATGTAGATATGTATAATGAGGACCAAAGACAGGTGCTCGCCGTACGTCCCGGGCTTACCGACTACGCTTCTCTTGTCTACATTCACGAGAACGACATTCTCGCCGCCGCCCAAAACCCCGAAGAAAAGTATATCAACGAAATCATGCCACATAAAATTAAACTCAATTTACAATACATACAAAACCAGTCTGTGAAAGAAGATTTCCAACTGATTTTTAAAACTTTGTATGCAGTAGTATCTCCAAGAAAATAAAAAACACCTAAAAATCGGAATCATGACAATCAATATTATTACCTTGGGTTGTTCTAAGAATAACGTGGATTCGGAGGCGTTGGCGGCTCGTTTCGCGAAAATGGGGCATCAAGTTTTTTTCGAAAGCGATGCTCCCTCCGACATTGTCCTTGTCAACACGTGCTGTTTTATTCAAGATGCCAAAGAAGAGTCTATTGAAGAAATCCTGTCGCGAACGGAGCGCAAAAAACGGGGTGAGGTAGGACAGGTTTTCGTGGTAGGCTGCATGGTACAAAGATACAAGGAGGAGTTGCGCTCTGCCTTACCCGAAGTCGACGGGTTCTATTCCTTTGCCGAATTGCCTGATTTGCTAAATACTCAATCTTTTGATTTGCTCACGGAGCCTCGCGATTTATTGAGTACCCCCGCGCATTATGCCTATCTTAAAGTCTCGGAAGGCTGCGACAGGCAATGTTCGTTTTGCGCTATCCCACTCATTCGGGGCAAACAAGTATCAAAGAGGGTGGAACAGATAGTCTTTGAAGCCGAACAACTCGCGCGTCGCGGGGTTAAAGAAATCATGCTGATAGCACAAGATTTAACGGCTTATGGTACGGATATTTACCATGAAAAAGCCTTAAAGACATTATTGTCTTCGCTTGCCCGCGTGCAAGGGTTGCAATGGATCCGCTTGCATTATGCCTATCCCAATGATTTCCCATTCCCGATATTGGACGTGTTGCAAGAAAACAAAGTCTTTTGCCGTTATATCGACATGCCGTTGCAACATGTTAGCGAAAGGATTTTGCGGGACATGCGGCGACCGTCTTCTCCGGGAAAATTGCGGGCATTGATCGAGCATATTCGCGAAAAAATACCGGGCATAGCCATTCGCACGACTCTTTTGACGGGTTTTCCCGGGGAAACCCTCGCCGAACACGAAGAGTTGAAAAGGTTCGTACAAGAGATAAAGTTCGACCGGCTGGGGGTATTCTCCTATTCACGAGAAGAAAATACCGCCGCGTACGCGTGGAAAGATAATGTTAGCCCCCGTGAAAAACGCAGACGTCAAAAAGAACTCATGCAAATTCAGGAAAAAATATCCTTAACTAATAATCAATTAAAAATAGGACAATGCCTACCGGTGATTATAGACCGCGAGAATGAAGATTTTTACGAGGGGCGTACCGAATTCGATTCGCCAGAAGTGGATAACTTAGTCAGGATAAAAAAACAAACAATATTGAATATCGGGGACATTTATCCCGTGCGAATTTCAAAAGCAAATGCTTACGATTTGTACGGGACCGTGGAGATGGAACGAAATTAAAAGATTTCTTACATCAATATAAAAAATAAAACCATGATTTTAAAAGAAATAAGCAAGTATTGGGTTGCCGCGACAAAAAATTTTTATCAAAGGGTCTATTTTGGTTTTTGTATTTTTCTCTTTTGCTTATTTGCCCATAGTTCGCGAGTATTGGGACAAGAGCAGCCCGTGTGGGTATCCTTAGACAGTTGCAAACAAATGGCAGTTGTTCATAATGAAAAAGCAAAAATTGCTCAATTTCAATTAAAAAAAATCACGGCAGAGCGGGAATCCTATCTTGCCAATTTTTTCCCGAAAATATCTTTACAAGGGCTTTATTTACTTACTACGGCAAGCACGGACTATCATACCCGATTTGACATGTACAATACCACGATTCCCGATATTGTCGCGGGATGGTCGTTGCCCTCGCGAATATACCCGTATTTAGAGCGAATTTACAAAGAAATAGGGGCAGATATTGACCTTAACTTAACGTACAACCATACATTTATGGCAGGGGTACAAGTGCAGCAGCCTCTTTTTTGGGGTGGGAAAATTATCACGGCTTACCGCATGGCGAGAACAGGAACCGACATGGCGAAATTGAATATTATTCGTACCCGACAAGAAGTTGTTTATCAAACCGAAGAAGCATACTGGCAATTGGTAAAAGTAACCCGTTTGCATCAATCGGCATTGAAATACAAAGAAGCCGTGGAAAGCGTGCTTAAAGATGCCGAAAACGCGGAAACCATCGGGATGCTCGCCTCTACCGACAAACTCAAAGCCGAAGTCAAGCGCGGGGAAGCCCTTTTGTTGATCCGGCAAGCCGAAAATGGGATGAAATTAGCCCGCATGAACTTGTGCATGGTTACAGGACAAAACCTTCTAACTCCCTTATTCCCTTCTGATTCTGTACCGGAGACATTGCCCGCGGACTTGTTAGAGGCTACACCTGACGTTTCAAAAAGAATAGAATACGCCCTTTTACAAAAACAACTATCGCTAAAAAAAGCAAATATTAGTCTTATGATGAGCGATTATTTGCCTCAAATCGCGCTTATGGGAGGCTACTATTATCTTGATGGGGTATGGCTCAATGACGAGAAGTTGTTTCAAAATGGCTCTTTTTCGGCAATACTCTCTCTTAGTATCCCGATTACAAATTGGGGAGAAGGTGCTCGAAAAATACAATCTGCCAAAGCAGATTTCTTAATGACCGAAGCCGAAAATAAGGAAAAGATAGAACTCATGAGTTTGGAAATCGTGCAAATGCAGCATGTATTAGACGAGGCAATCTTTAAAGTGGAAAATGCACGACTCGCGGTAAAACAAGCCGCGGAAAACGAGCGAATGATACACGACCGTTACGACCTCGGGTTTGAAACCATGTCGACTTTAATAGAAGCCCAAACATGGTTACATAAAGCAACATCAGAACTTATTGAATCTCAAATCGCGATGAAATTAGCCGAGAGCAATTTACGCCGAAAAACGGGTTATTGACCCCGGCAGTTTCTCCTTTTTTGATAAAAGCATAAATCAAATTTTGTTTTAAAAATAAAAAAAAAAGCATGGCAGTATTTACATTGATAGGTTCGGGAAATGTCGCGTGGTGGTTCGCGGGGGTCATGGTTAAGACAGGACATACGGTAAAACAAGTATATAGCCGAAATATGTCTCACGCGCAGGCACTTGCAAATACATGTGAAGCAGAAGCCATTGATTTACCGGCACGATTACGCGCGGGTAGCGACGGTTATCTTTTCGCGCTTAGCGATCACGCGTACTCGGAAATTTTACCCTTGTTGCCTTTTCGATTGCCGGTTGCGATTCACACCGCGGGGATGCTGTCGCGAGATATTTTTTCTCCTTATGCAGAAAACTATGGCGTTATCTATCCTTGTCAAACGCTTTCTCGTGTGGCACTTATGAATAATCCCGTGGTTCCTCTTTGTGTAGAAGGTCACAACAAGAGTAGCGAAACGATGATTTGGAAATGGGCAAATCAATGGTCTTCAACCTGTTGCTTACTCCCAGAAACAGAAAGGCAATATTTGCACCTGTCGGCAGTGTTTGCCTCCAATTTTCCTAATATTCTCTATGCTATTGCTTTTAATATATTAAAAATAAATCAATTATCTCCATTTTTACTCATGCCGCTCATTCAAAATAGCATACAACAATTGCAAAACTTCAGTCCCGAAGAAATTCAAACCGGACCGGCTATTCGAAAAGATAAAGAAACCATGAAAAAGCATCTTAATTTGTTGACATCTACCCGATGGAAAGAAATTTATATCGTTTTATCAAAAGAAATTGAAAAAATGGGGAAAGACATAAAGAAGTTGCCTTGATAGGACTCGAACCCATACAAACAGAACCAGAATCTGCTGTGCTACCATTACACCACAAGGCAAAATTTTAGGCTGCAAAGATACAAAAAAAAAATGAATTGATCATGAAAATCGTCTCACTTCTTCATTGCTTTATCAACTTTTTAACCACCACCCTGCCGCCCATGCTTATTTTCACGAGGTACAGACCGTTGGGCAAGTTTGAATGGTATTAGAATTTTACCCCAACGCTTATGCCGATAAAGTTATAATAAATGTTGTATTTAATTTCCGGTGATGGTTCGTGGGGATTTATAATTCTCTTGTATGACGAAGACATACTCTGTAATTTATAAGTCAAGTCCGTGGTGATAGAAATTTTGTTTGTCAATTTTATTTGAAGACCAAGTCCGCCTTGCAATAAAAAACTACCTTTTTTGTTATCGTAATATTGTAACGTGTTTATTTGCCCCATAGAATATCCAATATGAAGTAAACCATAAGGGCTTAAAAATTTTCGCGAAAAATTTAATTTATAGTTCAAAAATACAGGAAACAACAAAGTACCACGCCATTTGTCTATGCCGACTCCAATACCCAATTGATGGTTTCGTATCTGTATCCCGTTTGTTGTTGAAAAACAATAAAAAAACTCGTCATTTTTTTGAGTTAAGTCTCCTCCATTAGGAAAAGTAGTATATTTACCTATTCCAATGTAAAAACCAACAGAAGTTTGGTTGAAATATTTTATGCTATCCTTTGACTGGCTCAAAGCCTGATTTGTACAGAATAAAAAGGCAAAAATAACAAGGAATACAAACGGTTTCATTTTAATTAAGTATTATTTTGTCTGAAATTAGTACTATTACCGAAAAATCCGTTAAGAAAATAGATTCCTTTGGGAAGATGGAAAATATTAATCTCTAAACTCTTTTCGATAAGATTATCTTTAGAAAATACGGTTTGTCCATTTGAGTTTATCAACTCAATTTTTATATTTTGATCAATTTTTCCAACGAATTCGATTGTGATTTTTCCTGTAGTCGGGTTCGGGTATATTTTTGTATAAAGTAGAGGTTGATTCTTAATGCTTGCCGAGACTTGTTTGTTACTTGCGATATTACTACTATCAGGTTCAATATCTGAGATGATTTTCAATGAGCCATTCGTTTCACTTTTGTTGTCTGCCAGTTTCATCATTTGAGGGCTGGGACAATTAACTATTTTTGCTCTAAAGTTGCTACCAGTTTCTGCAATAAAACCAGGCTTTAGCGCAATATAATCTGTTGCTATTAAGTGTAAATTGTGCTCATTTTGAACTGTCGTACTACAATTTGTTCCCCCAACTATTATTTGATCTCCTGTGATGCCTGTTGGATCTATTGCGGATTGATTGTGATTACAAATATTAACTACTTGCTGGCAATCAAGTCTTGTCCATACACGAATATAATCAATTTCAAAATTTGCTGATAACGGAGTGTTCCCATCTGGTCCTGGACAAAATGCCGCTGGACAACCATGTGCTACAGCCATATTTGCAATGAGATTTGCTTGGTAATTTAAACTGCCTATCCAAAATGCAAAATCATTGCCGTTCAAATACCAAAAACATAAGTTTGGTCCCCACTCTCCCATTATATTATTGAAACTATCTGAAAAATTTCCAGTAGCAGTTAACCACCCACCAAAATGATCGCATTCATTTCCGGGACAATGCATGGCAATGTGGATTTTATTAGGAGTTTCTCCTTTATATTCAAAAATATCAAACTCCTCATTTGGATTCCCTCCATAAAGCCAATAGGCAGGCCAAAGTCCGCTACCCACCGGAAGTTTAAAGCGAATTTCAAAGAGACCATACTTAAATTTTTGTTTTGAAAAAATCATTCCCGATGTATAGGGGAAGTATCTGTTATTTGGTTGCCCATCGCTAAGAATATCTGCCCCGCTATGCCAAGGCTCAACTATATAATAGCCAGGCTCATATTTGGTTGTTAATTTTAAGATACCATTGTCAAGAGTAATGTTATCATTACCTGGTTTATAATATTCCAATTCTTGATTTCCGATTAGCGACCTTCCCCACGGATAACCGTCATCCCATTTGGAATAGTCAAGTTGAGTTCCATTAAATTCGTCACCTCCAGCGTATGCCCATCTAATAATTGACCCGTCTTGAAGTAATTGCCAAATTGTTTCTGGCTGTCCCTTTACACTACTGATAATTGTCAGCAGGGAAAAGAGTATAAGAATTGCATTTTTTTTCATCACCGCCCCCTTTCTTTTTCTACTTGCTCCAATTGTGTTTACAGCAATTGAACATGGGTGGCAAGGTCGTTAATTTCTTTCTGTTGCCTGATGGTATGCAGGGTAAGTTCTTCTATTATTTTGAGTAGTAGTGCGTTCATCTCCCCAAGGTGTATTCCTGCATCTTCTACTTCGGTCGCGGTGGGTACTTCCGGCAAATGCCCGTGCTCTTTGATGTATTGTTCGGTCGCGGGCAAA
>JAISUP010000072.1 GCA_031272025.1 Bacteroidales bacterium | reverse complement strand
ACATCTACGCCGTTCTTCATTCGCCCTCATACCGTGAGCGATACAAGGAATTTCTGAAAATAGATTTTCCGCGAATACCGTATCCAAAAGACTTGCAAAGTTTTGAAAACTTGGCAAGTCTGGGTGCGAAACTGCGGACGCTGCATTTGATGGACACTTCTCCCCTCTCCTTTGGAGAGGGGGCGGGGGTGAGGTTAGCAAACTTTCCTGTTCAAGGCGACAACATTGTTCAGGGGATTGCGGGTCAAGCCCGCAATGACGGTAACACAACGGGGCAAGCCCGCGATGACGGTTCGATGCAGGTTTTCATCAACTCCACCCAATATTTCGACAACGTCCCTGTGTCGGCGTGGAATTTCTACATCGGCGGCTACCAGCCCGCGCAAAAATGGCTGAAAGACCGCCGCGGCAGGGCGCTGAATTACGACGACATCAGGCATTATCAGAAGATAATTGCGGCGCTGTGCGAAACGGGAAGGATAATGGAGGATATAAATTTAATTTTATTATAATTTGAGAATATTTATGACAAGAAGTCAAAAAAATAACATAAATCAAGTAGGTATGAACCCGATAACATTGCAAGATATTATTAGTAACTTTTTGAAGAGCAATAAAAAAGTACAATTATTTGAAGAACAAAAGGTTATGAATTTATGGTATTCCAAGATGGGTGCATTTATCGTACAGCACACCTTAGGGGCAAGCATGAAGAATGGCGTTCTTAAAGTCAGGCTATCTCATGCTTCGTTGCGTTTTGAATTAAACGGGCAAAAAACGGCAATACGCGAACAATTAAATAAGGAGGTAGGAGGCGAAGTGGTCAAAGATGTTGTATTTTATTAAATAATTCAAAAAAATCGTGTACCTTTGCATTTTTAAAACGGAAATAACATGACAGCGTACGACTTTCAAACCGTCAATTTATTTATTCCTTGTGCTATGGATATGTTCGCGTCGCGTATCCCGTACACGGTTATTGCTCTTTTAGAGAAGTTAGGGTTTCAGGTTATCTATAACCCTGATTCTACTTGTTGTGGCAGGAAATTCTTCATGTCAGGCGACATGGACAGCGCGAAGCAATTAGGCGAAAAATTGCTCAAAGAATACGATACTGAATATCCATTGATTATTCCATCATCCGCCTGCGCGGGCTACATTCGTACCCATTTTCTCAAACTATTCGAATATTCTACTTTACCTGCTTCACTCAAAGGGTTCATGCAAAATACCTACGAGTTGTGCGATTTTATCGTTAATGTAGCAAAAATCAATCACCTTAACAATTATTTTCAACAAAGAGTTTATTATTTCGAGAGTTGTGCGGCAAGAAACATGTACCCCTTACATCGGGCACCGGAGCAATTGTTGATACAAACTCGCGGGTTGGAATTGCTACCTCACTACGAAGATTTGCCCTGCTGCGCGGCAAATGGCAGATTTGCCATCCAAAATCCTGAAGTGGCTCAAAATATGCTTGTTAATATCGTGGATAAAATATATAACCTTGGTGCACAGTATATTACTTCTACCGACATTCATTGTTTGCAATATATTGATTCCGAGATACACGCTCGCGGAGGAGGCATCGAAGTCATTCACATTGCCGACATCCTCGCCAATCAAGAATAGTTAAGTCGTTTGTTGTTCCCGGGTATGGCTGCAATCAGTTTTCGGGTATAATCGGTGGCAGGTTGCGCGTAAAGCGTATCCGCATCTGAAAGTTCTACAATCTCTCCTTTCTGCATCACCGCGATACGATTTGACATGTACTTTACTACTGAAAGGTCGTGTGAAATAAAAATGTAGGTCAAGTGGTATTCTTTTTTTAAGTCATTGAGCAAATTAAGTACTGTTGCCTGTACCGATATGTCTAATGCCGATACAGATTCGTCGCAAATGATAAATTTGGGGGCGAGCGCGAGTGCCCTCGCGATGACCACCCGTTGTCGCTGACCTCCGGAAAGTTCGTGCGGGTAGCGGTAAAAATGATTTTCTTGTAGGTGCACCCTTTCTAACAATGAAATAGCCCGTTGTTTTCGTTCTCTGTCATCGCGACCTATCTCGTGTATTTTCATAGGCTCTATCAATGCTGCCCCCACGATCATCCGGCGATTGAGCGAAGCGTACGGGTCTTGCAAAACAATCTGCAATTCTCTTCTTTTTTTTCTCATTTCTCTAATAGACAGGGTTGTCAACGCGGTACCTTTGTAATAAATTTCTCCGCTATCGGGTTCTATAAGCCTCAAAATACTCCTGCCCAAGGTGGTTTTTCCACAACCCGATTCGCCCACTAACCCCAAGGTCTCCCCTTC
Source organism: Bacteroidales bacterium (assembly GCA_031272025.1). Lineage (GTDB taxonomy): Bacteria > Bacteroidota > Bacteroidia > Bacteroidales > WCHB1-69 > JAGVVH01. The sequence goes on along the minus strand of JAISUP010000072.1, from coordinate 10,411 downwards.
ATAAATAGAAAAATTTACCTGATTTAATACCTTAAAATATTGTTGCTTTGAAAATAAATGTTGTTTCCGGATAAGGTATTGTTTGCTTAAGTTTTCCACTTTTAGAAAGTCGGATGCGAAAGCGTGCTCGGTAATATTAAATTCGCGAAAGGGTTCTTGTTGAAACGTTTGTACTATAATATTCTTGTTATCATCTTTTTGATTATTTTGTATAAAATCTTCTATCGTGGGTAATTTTTCCGGGCGGGTATTTGTTGTAGGAGGACGACAAGCCATCAGTCCGCGGGTGTAGGGGTGCGAAGGCGACAAGAAGATGTCTTTTAAGGTACCGTGTTCTACCATTTTGCCTTTCCACAAGACCACAACTTCATCAGCGACTTCGCTTACTACACTGAGGTCGTGCGATATAAAGAGCACACTCATCGCGTATTCGCGTTGCAAATCACGTATGAGTTCTAATATTTCTTTTTGCACGGTAACGTCTAACGCGGTTGTAGGCTCATCGGCAATAAGAATATGTGGGTTACAACTCATTGCCATCGCGATCATCACTCTCTGCTTTTGACCGCCGGACAATTCGTGCGGGTAAGCCCTGAATACCGCGTGTGGTGAGGGTAGTTTCACTCTTTCAAACCATTTCCATACCCGTTGTTTTGCTTCTGCGCGGGTACAAGGTTCGTGTCGCAAAATAGCCTCTTCTACTTGCCTGCCACACGTGAACACAGGATTAAGCGAAGTCATCGGTTCTTGAAAAATCATGGCAATTTGTTTTCCCCGTACCGATAGGAATTCTTTCTCCGAGAGACGACATAAATCTAAGGCTACCCCGGTAGATGGGGGAACAAAACAAATTTCACCCTGCGCGATTCTGGTCATTCGGGGAGGTAATAGCCCCATGATAGAGAGTGCGGTTACAGATTTGCCCGATCCCGATTCTCCCACGATGCCTACGGTTTTTCCTTTGGGTAAGTCAAAACTGATATTTTGAGTTACGGGCTGCCAAATATTGTCATTTTTAAACTCCAATGAAAAATCGCGCACCGACAAGATATTCATGGCAAGCAAGATTTTTAGGGTTACAGATTTTTTTCTTTTCCTTTGTAGGCTTTTAAGGTATTGATTAGCAGACATGCCATAGTCATTGGACCCACGCCTCCCGGCACGGGAGTAATCCACGAAGCACGTTCTGCAACTTCGTCGTATTTCACGTCTCCGCATAGTCGGTAGCCTTTTTCTAAGGTAGCGTCAGGCAGGCGATGAATTCCTATATCTATCACCACAGCACCCTCTTTCACGTATTCGTGAGTAATCATTTCCGGTTTTCCTATGGCAACGAACAAGATGTCTGCCTCGGCACAAACGCGTTGCAAGTCGCGGGTGCGACTATGACATAACGTAACCGTGGCATTGGCATCGGGGTGATTACGGGCAAGTAAGAGTGCTAAGGGTTTGCCCACGATATTGCTCCTGCCCACTACCACACAGTTTTGCCCACTCACGCTTATCCCTGAGCGCTTGAGCAATTCTATGGTACCCCATGGAGTAGCCGGAAAAAGGGTATCTTCGCCCAAGAAAAGTTTCCCATTATTGATAGCGGTAAAACAATCTATATCTTTATCCGGATTCATACACGCTATAATTTCATCGGCAGGGATATGCTTGGGTAACGGCATTTGCAAAATAAAACCATCAATTTCAGCATCTTGATTGATAAAACGAAGGGTTTCTATCACATCTTCTTTTTTTGCCGTTTCGGGCAATTGGTAAATGGAATGAGTAATACCGGTTTGTTGACTTCGTTTTCTTATACTTTCAATATAACTTTTAGATGCCCCGTCGTTTCCTATCACCATCGCGGCAAGATGAGGTGCGGGACGCCCTGCATCAAGCAATAGTTTCACTTCTTCAGCAATTTCCTGATAGATAAGATTCGCGATGCCTGTACCATCTATGATTGTTGCACTCATTTTTTCTTATTTTTAAAATTTTTATGATTACACGTTATAGCGAATATGCAATATATCTCCATCTTTCACGATATAGTTTTTGCCTTCTACCGACAATTTTCCGGCTTCTTTACATTTTATTTCAGAGCCTAAGTTTAGCAAATCTTCGTATTTGATAACTTCGGCACGAATAAAGCCTCTTTCGAGGTCACTATGTATCATACCCGCGGCTCGCGGGGCAGTCATTCCCGATTGAATGGTCCACGCCCGATTTTCTTTGCCTCCCACGGTAAAAAACGAAATCAGGTTCAATAATCGATAGGCTTCCCGTATAACCTTATTTACCCCCGGTTCGCTCAGTCCCACATCTTCAAGAAACGCCTGCCTGTCATCGGGGTTTTCCAATTCGGCAATTTCCGATTCTATCTTAGCAGCAATCACGAGCGGAGTTAAACCATGAGGACGCAGGTATTCTTTCACTTTTTCCACGTAGGCGTTTCCTTGTAAGGCATCGCGGTCATTCACGTTACAAACATACATCATCGATTTTGCCGTAAGCAACATTAAGTCTTTCACTACCGCCCGTTCTTCTTCTGTAACATCTAAGGTACGGGCGTTTTGAAAATTCTCAATATGATGTTTGTATTTAAGGAGAACCTCCAAGTCGTGTTTGGCATTTTTGTCGCCCACTTTCGCGGCTTTTTCTACTTTTTGTATTTTGCGTTCAATTTGTTCTAAATCTTTAATTTGCAATTCAAAGTCAATAATTTCTATATCTCTTACCGGGTCAATAGAGCCTTCTACATGTGGCAAATTGGGGTTATCGAAACAGCGAAGCACGTGCACGAGTGCATCACAAAGTCTTACATCAGCAAGAAAACTGTTACCGATACCCTCTCCTTGGCTTGCCCCTTTGGCGAGTCCGGGTATATCGACAATGTCCAACGTGGCAAAAATCAATTTCTCGGCTTGTATGAAAGTATGAATACGGGAAAGCCTCGCGTCGGGCACCGCACACACTCCAATATTTGACTTATTGGTACTATACGCGAAATCGGTAATACTCGCTTTGGTATTGGAAATACAATTAAACATGGTGGTTTTGCCCGTGTTGGTCAATCCCACGATACCACATTTTAGCCCCATAACTTCAATAATTAAATTAGAACCCTAACACGACATCTTCTACTCCTTTAATTTGGGGTAGGTGCTCTTGCACTGCACGTTCTACCCCTTGTTTAAGGGTCATCTTGGCATGAGGGCAACAACCACACGCTCCTTGTAATTTCACTTTCACAACATTGTCTGTCGTGAGTTCCACAAACTCTATGTCCCCTCCATCTGCTTGCAAATAAGGACGTATCTGTTCAATAACGGATTTTACTTTTGTCTCTAAAACTTGATTTTCCATGAAATAAAAAATTTGCGCGAAGATACGGAAAAATCACGTATAAAAAAACACGTATCTACCCCTTCGATACAAATGTTCATTCCCGTACAGACATGATATGGTCATCTTGAAAAAAAATTACTTTTAAAGTGTCGCCCTTGGGGGTAAAATGGACTTCCTGTCCATTTTTCATGTTATTATCGTAAGTGGTCATGTATTTTAAATTTCCATTCAGGTCGTAAGTTATTTGTTGCCCTTTGCCCATGTTAAATGTTCCCTCGCCTACCAATAGCCCGCGCTCGTCAAAAATATGCCATTCCCCGTCAAACAAATCCTGCTTATAACGACCATCTACGTGCAATACATTATTCGCGTACCAACTCCGGTAAATGCCATCTTTTTTGCCATGAACATAAGATACCTCACTTAACTTTTGCCCATCTTTATCGTAAATCGTTTCCAACCCGTGTAACGAATCGTGTAAATAAAAAGATTCCATCTCTATATGCCCGTTAAAAAAATATTGAATAGCCTTGCCTTCTTTTTTCCCATTTTTCATGGTTATTTCAAGATAGGGAAAAGCCCTATTCTTTTTATAATACGTGGCTACCCCATTTTCTTTTCCCAAACGATAGGGAATACGAGACTGTAACGAACCGTCCGGATAAAAATCTTCCTGTATTCTTGTACAAGAAAAGCACAAACAAAAACCTAAAACAACCGTGATGTACGATAAGTTCTTTTTCATAATCATTTTTTACGCTTTTTTATAACTGCAAAAATACGAAAATAAAACTAACGCGAGCACATTCGAAAACCGAAGATACCGAGGTTAAAGTTTTTTTATGTATTTTTGCATTTTTTAAAATTATTTTACAATGAAAAAAAATCTGTTTATAATTATCGCGCTTTTGATAGTTTTTGTGTCGTGCTCTGATTCCGACACGCACACGTCTGATTATGGCATTTTGCAAGTTAAAGGAACAGTGCAAAGTCGTTCGGGTGACCCTTTAGCCAACGTGCAAATCACGGCAACGGGTTTGTTTACTCGCGACGGAGAAACACTCGAATCAGCCTCTTTTACTGCTACTTCAACCGCGAACGGTTCATACTTAATCTCAGGAGAAATATCTAATTTAGAAGGATTCGTGTTCACATTGTCTGCCAACGAACCCACGAACCGGTATTCTCCTGCCGATACAATCATTTCTGTGGTGCCTGCCGATTTTGCAGGCAGTAGAACCTCCGATAAATATTATAAGGGTACCGCGGCGGTAACGCGTGATTTTATCTTGGACATGAACCTTTTGAATTAGAAAACCTGTATAAAAAATATCATGATATGGTATCCTGACAAACAACGGCATTTTTTTCTCATCGCCGGACCTTGTGTTGTTGAAAACGAAAAAATTACATTTGAAATCGCGGACACCATCGCCGCGACAGGCAAAAAATTGGATATCCCCTGTTTTTTTAAATCTTCTTATCGAAAAGCCAACCGCTCGTCCTTGTCTTCATTCACGGGCATGGGCGACAAAGAGGCGTTAGCGATATTAAAAGAAGTAAAAAAACGTTGGCATTTGCCTATTGTTACCGATGTCCACGCGGCAACAGAAGTAGAATGTGCTGCCGAAGTAGCAGATGTGATACAAATACCCGCGTTCCTTTGTCGACAAACCGATTTATTGCTCGCCGCCGGACATTCCGGTAAAATTGTCAATATTAAAAAAGGGCAATTTCTATCGCCAGAAGCAATGCAATACGCGGTTGACAAAGTTCGCTCCACGGGCAACAACAAGATATTCCTTACCGAAAGAGGAACTACATTTGGATATCAAGATCTTATCGTGGATTTTAGAGGTATTAAGGCATTGAAAGCCACGGGCTGCCCTTGCGTGCTCGACTGTACTCATGCTCTACAAAAACCCAACCAACCTTCGGGGGTTACCGGAGGATGCCCCGATTTGATAGAAATCGTGGCAAAAGCCGGCATTGCCGTTGGCTTTGACGGTCTTTTCATGGAAACACACCCCTACCCCGCTCAAGCATTATCTGACGGGGCAAACATGCTACCCTTGCACGAACTCGAACCCCTGCTCCGCGAATTATTGAAAATAAGACATGCCATCTTACCGGAATAATAAGTCAGACATTTTTTAAAACTTGTAATGTCTTACATAAAGACAAGTCTCAATGACCTGTATCTTGGTGCATCTGTTGAACATGAATGCTATCCATAATTTCTTTGGTACTCTTGCCTATATACGGGAGATAATTGCTAATATTGATAGCCAAACTGTCGTGAGGTTTTTTATGTATAAATTTTCGGTACTCGGTTTCGGCTTTGGCATAATCTTCGAGAATATTGTCATAAATCACGCCTTTTTGGTACGCGATTAGAGCAGAACGAGAATAGTCGGGATAGACTTTCAATATTTTATTAAAGATATTCAAAGCCTGTTTCGCGTATTTTGTTTTTAATTTCCCGTCTTCAGGGTGCATGTCTTTGTAATACATGGCTAAACTCATGCTCACGAGTGCCGCGTTATCCAACAATGCCGGGGTAATTTGTTCTTCAGGATATTTGTTGTAGAACGACAATACATCTTCAATAAAATCATCGGACTTATTGGGGTCAAATTGTCCCAACAACTGCATGGAATCCAAGATATGAAAATTGTGCACCATTTTCTTTTGACAAACACTCAATTCTTCCAAATTGCGTTGGTTTAAAGGTGTGGTTTGCTGACAAGAAAACAGCCCTGATAAGAACAAGAGGTACAATGGATATAATAATTTTCTCATTTTCAAAATAATTACTTACTGCTAATTTTATGAATGAATGGATTTATACGAAGGTTTTTCTTTTCCAACGGCAATGTCGGTTAATTTTTTCTTTAACAACATTTTTTTCATTTGTGAAAGGCGGTCAATAAAAACTTTTCCTTCCAAATGGTCGTACTCGTGTTGTATTACCCTCGCGATGAGTCCATTAAATGTCTTTTCTTGACGAGTTCCATTTTCATCGGTAAAGGCTATCAGGATTTCTGATTTTCGGGTAACATCAGCATGGATGTCAGGGATACTGAGACACCCTTCGTTGAAGGTAAAGTCGTCGCCAAATTCTTCTTTTATCACCGGGTTGATAAAAACGGCTTTGAGTTCGGGGGTGTCGGGATAGTTTTCTTTAAAACCTCGCGTGTCAATAACAAAAAGCCGGATAGGTAGCCCTATTTGCGGGGCGGCTAATCCCACGCCCTGGTCATGACCCATGGTCTCGAACATGTTTTGTATCAATTCTTTCAATCCCGGGTACTCCATGGTTATTTCTGTAGATTTTTTTCGTAAAACAGGATGCCCGTAAACATAAATCGGTAAAATCATAATACGTTATTTCTTTGGTTATCAATTTCTTTTTGTTGCAAATACGACTGTAATATTATCGTGGCACTGATTTTATCTACCAATGCTTTATTTTGTCTATTTTTCTTTTTTAAACCGGCATCGAGTATGGTTTGAAAAGCCATTTTGGAGGTAAACCGTTCATCTACTCTGGCTATTTCCACGTTTTTCAACTGATTTTTCAAACGTCTCACGAAAGGTTCTATATAGCGGGCAGAGGCAGAGGGGGTATTGTCATTTTGTTTTGCCTCGCCTACCACGATAACATCAACATCTTCTTTGTCAAGATATTCCTTCACGAAATCAAAAACTCGTGCCGTTGGCAAAGTTTCTAACGGAGTTGCACATATTTGCAAGGGATCACTCACCGCGAAACCCGTACGCTTTTGCCCATAATCAATTGCTAATACTCGTCCCAATTTAAAAAACAATTTTTGCAAAAATACACATATTTTATTGAACGAACACGACTTTATCCTGCTTTTTTCTTAAAAATTCTTAAAATCAATTTAACAATAGCAACCACTCATCTTCCTTATCGGCAATTGCCTGTTTGAGTGCTTCGTATTGTTCAAAAATACCGCCCATGCCGCTTTCTTCATAATGTTCGGGATAGGACATGCGCTTTTCCAAATCTTGCAATTGTTGCTGTAAACCCGTGATTTCTTTTTCTAACTTATTGATTTTATTTTGTGTTTTTCGGGCACGGGCTTCTTCTTCTTTCCGTTTTTCCCATGTTTCTTTTTGAAGAGAGACTATTTTATTTGACAATCCATTGTCGTGTTCGCCTTGCTGCAACTCGTGTAGTGTGTTCATCTTTTTCTTTTCTAAAAAATCGTAGACATCGCCAAGATAGGTTTTTATGTGTTGGTCTTTAAACTCTATGACTTTTTGGGTTAATCCTTGTAAAAAATCACGGTCATGAGAGACTAATACCAGAGTACCCTCGTATTGCAGTAGCGCGTTTTTGAGCACGTCTTTGGAGGACATGTCTAAATGATTGGTAGGCTCGTCAAGAATGAGCAAATTAAAGGGAGAGAGCAGGAGTTTAGCCAAAGCCAACCGCGACTTTTCGCCCCCCGACAAGACTTTGACTTTTTTTTCAATATCTTCGGTAGAAAAAAGAAAACTCCCTAAGATGGAGCGTATTTTGGGGCGGGTGTCTCCCACGGCTACTTCGTCAATGGTTTCTATCACGGTTTTGTTCGGGTCGAGCAGTAGGGCTTGATTTTGGGCATAGTAGCCTATGACTACTTGATGTCCCGAACAGATCGTCCCGTTTCGCGGGACTAACTCTCCCGCGATAGCCTTTACTAAGGTAGATTTTCCCTCGCCATTGCGTCCTACAAATGCCACTCTTTCTCCACGTTCTAATTGAAAATCAATATCTTTTAAAACCGTCAAATTGCCATAGCCCAGTGTAAGTTGCTCGCTTGCCACGGTAATTTTTCCCGAATGAGGCGCGGGCGGGAACCGGAAATGAATAGAAGAGGTATCTACATTCTCCACTTCTATCTTCTCCATTTTATCTAATAATTTTACCCTACTTTGTACTTGTTTGGCTTTGGTGGCTTTATAACGAAATCTTTCTATAAAACGCTCTATATCTGCAATTTGTTTTTGTTGGTTCTCGTATGCATTTTGTTGGCTTTCTACCCGCGCGAGCCGTTGTTCCACGTATCCCGAATAGTTACATTTATAATCTTGTATGGTACCAAAAGTAATCTCTATAGTACGAGTGGTTACCCTGTCAAGAAATGCACGGTCGTGAGAGACAAGAATAAGGCAGCCCCCGAAGTTGGCAAGGTAATCTTCTAACCATTGGATAGATTCGATATCTAAATGATTGGTAGGCTCATCGAGCAGTATAATTTCAGGCTGTTGCAGCAAAATTTTGGCAAGATTAACACGCATTTGCCAACCACTGCTAAACTCTGAAAGCGGGCGGGAAAAGTCGGCTGGTTTAAAACCCAAGCCACATAACACTTTTTCGGTATCGCCTTCCATGGTGTGCCCTCCCAAACGATGAAAACGGTCGGTAGCATCCGCGAGTTGCTGTGCCATGTCTATGTAGGTATTTGTATGAAAATCTTTTCTATCAGTTAGCATAGTAGTGAGATGATTTATCTTGCTTTCCAAGGATTTCAGTTCTTCGAATGCCTTCATGGTTTCTGCTTTCACGGTAGTGGTATAGTCTTCCGCGATTTCTTGGGGCAAATAGCCTGTACGAAAGCCCGCCGTGAGAGTTATGGTACCCGTTTCGGGCAAAAGTTCGCGATGAATAATTTTTAATAACGTGGATTTGCCTGCCCCGTTTTTTCCTACCAAACCCACTCTTTCTTTGTCGCCTACCACGAAAGAAAGATCTTTAAATAAATCATCGCCGGTAAAATTAACAGATATTTTATGCAAAGAAATCATAGCCTCGTTTTAGTTTTCTTGTTTTTTTATTATAGAACGTAAGAAATCAATTTCATCTTTCAACGCGGAGATATACTCCTTGTCTTGCTGTATCAAAGTTCCAATATTTGCCTGCGCGTTGTCGCCATTATTCTCGTGAATAATATTGGCATTCTTTTCACCAAAAAGTACAGCCACCGATACTTTCAACGTGTCGGCGATAATTTGTAATTTAGTCGCGCTCAAACGGTCATCGTTCTTTTCGAGACGCCCGTAACTGCTCTGCGTGATACCCAAAGCGGAAGCAATAATTTCTTGTTTGATACCATGCTCCTCGCGAAGTTTTCTAATTCTTGTACCTATTGTATTCATTCTTTCAATATTTATTTATATTTTCAATATTTATATGCGCGAAGATACTATTTTTATTTAATTTATGCAAATAATTGTTGCGAAAATCATTTGTTTTTGCAGGGTAAATTTTTAATCTTTTGTAAAATATAATCTTATGAAATCAAATTTATCGTTTTTCGTGTTTTTAGTTCTCTTATTTGCAGGGAACATGTCCTCTGTTTTCGCGCAATTGCCCCGCCGGTACGACTATGATGAGGCAGGCAACCGCGTTCTTCGTGTCGTGATAGAAATGAGCCCGAAGTCGGGCAAACAAGCAACAGACACGCTCGCGCATCCGGCATCTTACGAGGAGCAGGTAGGGACAGTGAAATTCACCGTTTTCCCGAACCCTACCTCGGGCATCGTTACTTTGCAGATGCAGGAAGACACCGCCCTGCCCGCGGGCAATATCATGGTTTGCAACATGACCGGGCAAGTGCTCCTGCAACAATCGCTAACAGAGGCACGTACCACCCTCGACCTCGCCCACCTGCCCCCCGGCACCTACCTGCTCAAACTGTTCATTAACAACACCTCGGAAGTGTGGAAAATAATTAAAAATTAAAATTTTAGATTGTTCTTCAATCGTAAATCTTCAATCGTAAATTTCTTAAACAATATTTTATCATGAAACACGTTTATTATATATTATTTGTTTTTTGCATGTTTGTAACGACACGGACACGGGTAGCGGGGCAAGACATGACATTGCCTGTTGGGAGCCTTCCGGGCGCGATAGATGTAAGCGCGCGGGGGGAGGTTACTTATACTATTCCCGTGGAGGTAGTGCCGGGCACGCGGGGCATGCAACCCTCGTTGAGTTTGGTATACAACAGTTTGTCGGGCATGGGCAACATGGGCATGAAATGGAACTTGAGCG
>JAISUP010000047.1 GCA_031272025.1 Bacteroidales bacterium | reverse complement strand
CCGCGTTTTCAAAAAACAGCCAAGCGTGCGCCCCATTGCCCGACCGCGAGCGCTCAATCGCTATCGGAACATTCAACTCTCTGCAAATCAATCGAAAAGCCGCGATGTCTTTTTGCCATTCGGCATCATCAAAATCAATCGCGAGGAACAGGCAAGTATCGTCGGGCAAGAGCGGGTAAATGCCGACTATACCGTGTCCGTTTTCATCTTTATCACGTAAATGACTGTTAATCACATCTTTATTTAAAGGCAGCAAATCCCTGTTCTTGCATTTTTTGCATTTCACTTTTGGGCGGTTGCAAACTCCTCGCACAAACTCATTTCGGCAGGCAGGAATATAATAAGCGCTGTCGTATTGACGGCTGTAACAGCGTTTCGCGAAAACATCCGAACGTCCGCGAAAGAGCGACATAAAAAGAGCGATTTTTTCGTCTGGAGTAGAAAATTTATTGATAGTTGGTTGATTTTCAGATGGTTTTTGTTCGCGAATTGTTTTTTTGTCTTTTGGAAACATCGTGGCAGAATTTGACATGTCAACCTTGTTCAAAGAAGGTAAGTTCAACTTTTTTCGTAATTCTTCATTTTCGTTTTTTAAGGTAAGATTTTGAGTTTCGAGTTCGAAAAGTCTATGGAACAAGTTATTGGTTGACATAAATTTTCTCGTTTTTATGGTGAATATCTTTTATATTTCTAACTTAATTTTACTGAAATTTTTTTGGCTAACGATGGGTACAAAAATACGAAAAAGTTTTTAGTTATTTTTTTGATAGGATTAAATTGCACATCGCATCAAAAAACAATCATCAAGATTGGCATCTTGATGATTGAACAAACACACACATTAACCGGCAAGGATACCGGTTTTGGGGTAGGAACAAGAAGTATGTTTCTTACTTTTTGCCTTTGTCTTTTTGTCCGGCGTGCCCGCGGAATATCCGCGTGGGAGCGAACTCGCCCAATTTATGACCGACCATATTTTCGGTAATATAAACGGGGATAAATTTATTTCCATTATGGACGGCAATATTTAGTCCCACGAAATCAGGGGAAATCATAGAAGCCCTCGACCATGTTTTGAGGGTAACTTTTTTTCCTGATTGTTGTGCTTCAATAGCCCTTTTTTCTAATTTATAATGGATATATGGTCCTTTTTTTAACGAACGACTCATGTTATGCTACTTTTTTAAGATTATTTTTTTCTTTTTTCAATGATATACCGGTCAGAATTTTTCTTTGGGGCACGAGTTTTGTATCCTTTCGCGGGCAATCCTTTACGTGATCTGGGGTGTCCGCCAGAAGCACGACCCTCACCTCCACCCATCGGGTGGTCTACGGGATTCATAACTACGCCACGCACACGAGGTCGTCTCCCTAACCAACGCGAGCGTCCTGCTTTTCCCGACACTTCCAAACTATGGTCAAGATTAGATACCATGCCAATCGTGGCACGACAAGTACAAAGAATCATACGGGTTTCACCCGAAGGTAATTTAATTACAGCATATTTCCCATCGCGCGACATCAATTGCGCGTAAGAGCCTGCACTACGGGCTATTTTAGCCCCTTGCCCGGGACGTAATTCAATGTTATGAATTACAGAACCAAAAGGAATCTCGCCCAACGGTAAAGTGTTTCCCAAATCGGGGGCAACGCCGGTACCGGACAATATCTTTTGTCCTACTTTCAAACCATGCGGTGCCACGATATAGGATTTCTCCCCGTCAGCGTAGAACAATAACGCGATACGTGCTGACCGGTTAGGGTCATACTCTATCGTTTTCACGGTCGCGGGCACGCCATCTTTTACCCGTTTAAAATCTATGCAACGATACATCTGCTTATGACCACCTCCGTGATACCGTATCGTCATTTTACCACTGTTGTTTCGCCCGCCGGAACTCTTTTTCGGGCATAATAAACTCTTTTCAGGTTTGTTCGTGGTAATTTCGTCAAACGCGCTAATTACTTTAAAGCGTTGACCAGGAGTTACCGGTTTGTACTTTTTTAATGCCATGATTAAATGCTGCTATAAAAATCAATTTTATCGTTTTTATCCACGAAAATAAAGGCTTTCTTTAAGGTATTTTTTTGACCGGAAATAAATCCTGCCTTGGTATAGCGGTGAATGGCTTTACCTCGTTGCACGAGAGTATTTACCCGTTTCACTTTTACCCCATAAAGCGTTTCTACTTCTGCCTTTATTTGGGATTTCGTAGCTTTACGTGCCACAAGAAAACCATAACGGTTGTATTTATCCGATAGGGCACTCATTTTCTCACTAATTAAGGGCTTTATTAACACACTCATTTTCTGTTCTTTTTAATGATTTATTTTTCGCTTTGACCTAACATTTTTTCCAACACAGGCAAACTTTTCTCGCAAATGACAAGATGTTGCGCGTTAAGAACATCGTAGGTATTCACATCTGAAGTACGTAAGACTTTAGCACGTTGAAGATTACGAGATGAGAGATAAACGTTTGTATTGCTATCATTTGCCAATAGCAACGTTTTAGTCCCATCTAATTTCAGATTTTTCAAGATGGCACGAAACTCTTTAGTAGTAGGCTGTTCAAACGAAAAATCCTCTACAATCGTAATTTTTTCTTCCCGTGCTTTATAAGTCAGGGCTGAAAAACGCGCCAATCGTTTAATTTTCTTGTTCAACTTAAAACTATAGTCTCTTGGATGAGGTCCAAATACCGTAGCCCCCCCGCGAATCGTTGGGGATTTAATACTACCGGCACGGGCACCACCTGTACCTTTTTGTTTTTTCAACTTACGGGTACTGCCCGATATCGTCGATTTCTCCAAGGTGTCATGTGTCCCTTGTCTTTTGTTTGCCATGATGTGTTTCACATCTAACCAAATCGCATGGTCATTCGGTTCTACGTTAAAAATCTGCTCGTTCAACGTAACCTTGTTTGCTGATTCGTTTCCGTCTGTTTTATATACTATTAACTCCATCTTTCTACAATTATATATGAACCATTAGGCCCTGGGACGGAGCCTTTAACCAAAATCAAATTTTTTTCTTTTACTATTTTAAGAATTTGCAAATTTATCATTTTCACCTTCTTTCCTCCTGTACGTCCTGCCATACGCATGCCGGGAAATACTCTTGATGGCCAAGAAGATGCGCCTAATGAACCCGGTGCACGCAAACGGTTATGCTGCCCGTGCGTAGTGTCGCCAACGCCACCGAACCCATGACGTTTTACAACTCCCTGAAATCCTTTTCCTTTCGACACCCCGCTCACATCTACGAATTCTCCTTCCTCGAAAATCGTCACATCTAAAACGTCTCCGAATTTCTTTTGATGACCTTCTTCAAAACGGGTAAACTCTTTTAATACCTTTTTGGGAGTAGTCCCGGCTTTCGCGAAATGTCCTTTCTGTGCTTTGGCTGTTCGTTTCTCTTTCTTTTCATCGAAACCCAACTGGATCGCACTATAACCGTCTACATCAACGGTCTTTACTTGCGTAACAACGCAAGGACCAGCCTCTATCACCGTGCATGGCTGCAACTTGCCATTGGCACCATAGATGCTAGTCATCCCAATTTTCTTTCCTATTAATCCAGACATTATTTAATTATTTTATATTGGTTTTTGCTTTTTTTTTACACTTTCCTCTTTTTAACGAAAAATAATAAATCGCTAAAAATTAAAATAATGCGTATTTTTTAACGTTGATTATTTTCCTTTTAAAAAGGTCGGCAAATATACGATTTTTTTTAATACAAACATCGTGTTTTTCAAAAAATAATCTGTAGACTTATTTATTTTTTGTTTTTCCTTTTTCTGAATTTTATTTTTTCGTATTTTCGCGAACATGTTCGGACTTTACGTGCATGTTCCTTTTTGTCGTAGAAAATGTATTTATTGCAATTTCTACTCTGTAGCCCACCTCGCGTCGCGTATTCCTTTCCTTGCCACACTGCAAGAAGAGATGGCTTTTCGCGGGCAAGCAGTTACTGTTCCTGTTTCCACGCTTTATTTTGGAGGGGGGACACCTACGTTGTTATCTATTGAAGAATTAGAAAAAATCATGACCTATGTCAAACAGGTATTCGACATTTCTGCTTTAGAGGAATGTACAATAGAAGCCAACCCGGAAGATTTGACCACGGGGTATTGCCAACAACTCATCTCGTTAGGATTTAACAGGATAAGTATTGGCATACAATCGACTAATGACCTTATTTTACAGCATTTGCGAAGGAGGCATACCGCTAAGGAAGCAATAGATGCCGTATATCGCGCATACGAAGCAGGTTTTTCCAATATTTCCATTGATCTCATTTACGGGCTTTGGGAACGGTCGTTACACATGTGGAAAGATGAACTGACGGTAGCATCGCGATTGCCTATAACGCACATCTCGGCATACGCGCTTACCGTGGAAGAAAACACGTGTCTGTATCGTCAACTGAAAAAAAAACAGCAACCGGTGGTTGATGAGCATCAATTCGTGTCAGAATATTACTTGCTTAAAGAGTTCATTCAAAAGGCAGGTTTTTTTCAATACGAGATTTCCAATTTTGCCTTACCGGGCTATCATTCAAGACACAACAGTAACTATTGGCAACATATCCCGTACATGGGATTTGGTCCCTCGGCTCATTCGTTCATGAAGAATACGCGTACTCAAAATGCCAACACGCTTGATTTGTATATAAAAAATGCTAAAAATAAATGCTTTACAGTAGAATCTGAATCTCTTACGGAGCATGATATGTACAACGAGTATATCATGCTGGGACTACGTACTACTCGTGGGGTATCTATCAAAAAAATTCGAGAACAATTTGGAACATCGTTAGAAACTCACCTGATAAATGAACTATATAATATTCAAAACCAATATTATACTCTCAATAATGAGCAATTGTCTCTCACTACCGATGGACAATTAGTCTCGGATTACCTTATACATCGTTTATTTATTTAAGATGACAATCATCATGATAGCGTATTTACATTGTTTAATATTTATATAACCTGCATTATTCATACTATCCCCCAAATTGTTTTTTCCTACATACGGAGACGATGTTTTTTTTCGACCGAAGGTCAAAAATCCGATAAAATTGAGACTCGGTTGATGAAATTTAAG
>JAISUP010000026.1 GCA_031272025.1 Bacteroidales bacterium | reverse complement strand
CTATGTTGTAGCCTTGCGCGTTCGTAGCCCCTGTCCACGAGATATTTATTGCCTCATCGGTTGAACTTACCGTGGTCAATGCCGTAGGAGCAACACAAGTGATGGTTGTTTGAAAGTTATAGGTAGCCCAGCAGCCTACTTGGTCGGCATCCGACTGTACGGCTACGGTATAGTTTTGTGATGAAGATAGCCCGGTAAGTTCAAAAGAGTTAGCCGTAGACGTGTAAGAGAAAGTCTCCATGCCGGTACCGGGGGTAAATCCCTGCGGACCTACTTCTATAGTATAAGTAGATGTACCGGGGAAAGCGGTCCATGATAAGTTGGCAGAATAAGGTCCAATGCCGCTCACTGCTAACCCGGACACGCCTTCATAATAGAGTTCAATTTGATAGAGGTCAATACGAGCATTGGAAGCCGCGGTAGGTCTCACCCCGATGCGGCTTTGGGTAGCGTTCGCGTTCACGTAAGCGGTACCTATATCAAAGGTAGTAATCGCGCCGCCATCAGAGTTACGCCAAATTCCCCTGTCAGGGCTTTGTAAATTTTGCCCTGCATTAGCCTGTAACGCACCGCTAAGAACGGTAATATTGCTCGCGTCAGAGCCGTTGGTAACAAAAACTTCGTAGGTTTTGCCCGCGTCGGAGCGGGTAATAATTCTCATGCGCAATTGGCTCCACACCGTAGTTGTAGGCAGTGCCGGCATGATGATGTACTTGGCACTAGGACTTGTACTGCCTCCGTCATTCATTTCTGCACGCAAGAACTCACCTTCAGAGCCATAGCAATGCACGCCGTTCGCGAAGGACCAACCGGGAGGAATACCGCGCCCCGCAGGGTATTGTCCGCTGGAGCCGGTGTTGTACCAATTCTCGAAATTGGCGTACCATGCGGCAGTACCGTTATTCTTGTTCGTTTGATTCGCTTGCGCCGACTTGCAGTCGAAATTGTAGTAGCCTTCCGCGCCTAACGCGGTATAATCCCTAACCGGGATTTGCGCTTGCACTATATTCCCGCAGGCAAACCACAATATCGCGAAAACCGCGACACATTTGAACTTTAATAATAACTTTTTCATCTTGTAATAAACTTTTAAATAATTATGAATTATGATTATAACTTATGATTTATCTTACTTTTTTTTGTCGCCGCTTGTTTTTGGAACAAAAAACGACTTTTTACCACATTTTCCTTTATCAATACAAAATTACCAAAACCCTTCATTTTACTGCAAACTTTTTAATTTTACTCCTGTTATTTTTCCCAAAAATTTGAGGGGCGAAAGTTACAATTTTTTTTTCAATCACGCAAGAGGGGGGAGAAATTTTTTTTTTTTGTAATTAAAAATTTTATGCTACCTTTGCAAAATGAAAAATCATACGAGATGATGTTAGAATATAACACGGGACGCGACAAATTACTGATCAGGGAATATGGTCGCAATATACAAAAGATGGTAGAGCACCTGCTCACTATTGAAGATAGAGAGTTACGCTCCAAATCCGCTAAATCTATCGTGCATATCATGGCACAGATGTCGCCGGATTCCGCGACGCCAAAATCTTCTATTACACAAGGAGATACATACGATTATTGGCACAAATTTTGGGATCATTTATTTATCATGTCCGATTACAAGTTGGATATAGATGCACCCTATCCTAAGCCACAGCCGGAAACAAAATCTTTTAAAAGAGAGACCTTTACCCGTAACCGGGAGAAAATACGTTATCGTACTTACGGGCGTAACATGGAAAACGTGATACGAGCCGTGGCAAAATATCCCGATGAAGAAAGAGAAGCGATGAGCAAAATATTAGCCAATCATTTAAAGAAATTATATTTGCTTTATAATCGAGAAACCGTTGAAGATACTCTGATTTTAAAACAATTAGAAGAGTTATCGGGGGGGAAAATCGTGCTACCCGCCGACACGGTATTGGAAAATACCAAAGAAATTTTGCGCAGCAACCAACAAGTAAAAGTAATGAGTGCCCCCCCTAAACTGAATCCCCCAAAAAAGAAAAAATCTAAAAAGAAAAAAGCAGTTAAACTATAATTTATAATCCATATAATCATCGTTAGTTAGTGAAATCCATAGAGGTTGTTGATGTATCCAAATCATTTGCCCATCATCACGCGATAGAAAATATCTCGTTTTCTATCGAAGAAGGACATATTTTTGGTTTGTTGGGACCCAACGGGGCGGGTAAAACTACGCTTATCAGGATACTCAACCAAATATTTCTTCCCGATACCGGGCAAGTATTTTTAAATGAAAAACCTTTACAACATGCTGACATTGGAAAGATAGGCTATTTGCCGGAAGAACGGGGATTGTACAAAAAAATGAAAGTAGGCGAGCAAGTTCTCTATTTTGCCCGACTACACGGGGTACCTAAAACCGAAGCCTTAAAACAGATCTACCTATGGTTCGAGAAATTTGATCTCATGGCTCGTTGGAATTGTAAAATAGAAGAACTGTCGAAAGGGATGCAACAAAAAGTGCAGTTTGTCTTAACTATGATTCATAATCCTGATTTTCTGATTTTTGACGAACCATTTAGTGGCTTAGATCCGGTAAATGCCCTACTGTTTAAGGATGAAATTTTATCTGCAAAACGACAAGGAAAAACTATCGTACTGTCTACACACGACATGTCATCGGTAGAGGAGATTTGCGATGATATTTTACTTGTTCATAAATCTCGCGAGATTTTAAAAGGCAATTTACACGAGATTAAACAGCGTTTTAACGAGCATCTGTTTTCCGTCAACATGAACGCGACTTCAAGTACGTGGAAAGAAAAGTTGCCCAACTCGTTTCAAGTCGTATCTGAACAATTGCAAAGAGATTATACCCGATATACTTTCAAAATTACCGATCATGGCAAGGGCAATCTTTTATTAGACTACCTGCTTGCACACGCGAATATCTACGCTTTTCAAGAATTATTGCCCTCGATGAATGATATTTTCATCGCGATGGTAAAGCGCGAATCTGCACGATAATTTTTTCAGGCAATATTAAAAATTGACAAGGCATTGTTTGTCGTGATTTGCATGACATCATTTACGGACAGGTTAAAAATAGCGGCTATTTTTTCAGCAATCAACGGGATATAAGCACTTTCGTTGGTTTTCCCGCGATAGGGTACGGGTGCGAGAAAAGGGGCATCGGTTTCGAGCACGAGATGGTCTATACCTATCTCTTTCACTATATTTTGCAATTGATTATTTTTAAACGTGATCACCCCCCCGATACCCAAAAATAGCCCGTATTCTACTGCCCAACGGGCTTCTTGAATTCCCCCGGAGAAACAATGCATCACTCCTTTCAAACGAGCCGAACGAAAGTTGTTGAGTATGGCAATAGTTTCATTATAAGCATTTCTCACGTGTAACGACAGCGGCAAATTGAAGTCGCGTGCCCATGTCAATTGTTGTTGAAAAGCGTCTTGTTGCGCGAGCAAAGTTTCTTTATCGTGATACAAATCTATACCACACTCCCCTACCCCAACCACACGGGAATCTTGCAAATATGAGAATAACGTATCCAACTCCTCTTGATAGGTTTCTTGTTTCACCTCCGTAGGGTGCAACCCCGCGAGCGGGAAAATATACTCGCTAAATTTTTCCTGTACTTCAAACAGTTCTGCCATGTTGCTTGCCGTTACACAAGGCATGATCACACGCTGTACATCTGCTGCAATTGCCCGTTGCACCACTTTTTCCAAGTCATCAGGATAATAAGTCCGGTATAAATGAGCGTGAGTATCTATATACATTTTTATAAAAAATTAAAAAACAAACAGTTATCTTATAACGGTAAATTTTTGTCTTCCTATGATATTGCCGTTTTTGCCATCGCGTATTTCCAAAATATACAAGCCTTGTGGCAACGGGTTTATATCTATCGTTACCGTTTCCGTTATATTCATAGAAGTCGCGGTTATTTTTTGACCGAATAAATTGTAAATAGACACCGTTGCCAACGGCGATAGAGGCATTGAGTTTTCCTGTTGTAATATATTCACGTGCAAACGGTCGTGAGAGGGATTAGGGTAAAGGAGTAATTTCGCGGGTTCGTTTTTTCGAGTCGCGATACCGCTGCTAAAATCAACTATATAAAAATAATACTGAATATATCGTCCAAAGTTAGGGTTGAACACATGTTTGTCGCGATACAAATCGAACGCGGGGTCATAAGTTTGCACGATAGCCGCACCTATCCCTTGCGGGTAGGTTACCTCACCTCCTTGTACAATAACTATCCACTCTAACCCGTTGTCATCACCGTCTTCTACCAAGATACGATAACCGCCCGCGGGCAAATCGAAGGAACTATTGTACCAACGGTTGGGTTGCATGGCATTTTGGTTACGATACAGCACTTTGTTGTCCATGTCACGCAATGTCCAAGTCGTTTCCATCGGAGCCTCATTGGGTTTAAAATTTATTCTCAATTTAGGTTGAGTGGTAATAAAAGGAAAATCAAAATAGGAATAGCAACGATTGTTAAAGGTTGTGGGGTCTGTTTTCCCGTTGGGATTGGAAACTTCGAAATAAAAACGACCGTGATAATCAACAAAATAAGATTTTACTTGGACTGAATCGTACCCGTAGGTAGAATCTATTTCATTGATAAGGAAAGAGTCTATCTGCCAAGTAGCAACTTCTTGCACATATTTTTTAATAAGCGCGTCCCAATCAGGCAAAGGTAAAGTAATGTTTTGGGTTTTCATAAAATTCAAGTTGCCCTCCCAATGGAAATCGTGCGAAGGACCATTCTCGAAGCCATAGTGAATATCTAAACCCGTGAGAATGTTTTTGCCTGTATTTTTAATCGTAACCACGGGTTTCCCGCACATAGGATTTTCTCGACCATAGAGTTTTAAATTGCTGGGAGCGAGCACATCAATGGCTGCGGCATCATCGTCTTGTAGTGGTTCTCTATATGTAACTAATTCTATATGTACTACATACGACCCTTTGTCGTTGTATTGTACTTTATAGTCGAGAGTAAAAGACGAGTCTGCCCTGTCTTGGGGTAGATAGGTGGTAATTTCCACTTCTTTATAATCTGCTTGTCGTCCCGGGCACCACCCTTGCCGGTCATAGAGCCAATTACCGCCTTGCGGGTAAACCGGGTTGTCGGAACACTCACGTGTCATTTGCCAGTATGCCACGTTTTCTCCATTGACGAGCAAAGTGTGTGAATTGGTCTCGAACTCGGCACTACCACTACCGTTGCTATCCCAACTATGTCCCGTAACCGTAACGCGCACTTTTGCTTGTTTTTCTTCGGGTAGTAGCCTAAATGTTTGTGTAGTAACTTGCTCGGCAAACACGTTTAGCCGATATGTTCCTGACCATACAGAGCGAATATTCAGCACTTCACGCGGGGGTGTTCCTTCTATAAACAAAAATTGGATGGCTCGTCCTGTATGATTATTGCCATCAGTCAAGTAAACCGTATCTTTGAGTTGGTGTACGAAGTCGGACACGTCATAGACGTATGTAACCCCATCCTCCCCCAAATTAAGTCCATTTCCATAGGGAGTAACATAGGCACCTAATTGCCACGAGCGGGCAACTCGAATATTCCCGGCAGTGTCTCGCGAGATATTTCCTGCTGAATCTTTCACGGTTTCATGCAGATCGGTACTATATAGATAATCCCATCCCCCACAAGGGCAACGGACTGAATAAAGCATTAGAATTTTCTCGTAAGAAACGCTACCATCGGGAAAAAGGAAAAGTCCCTGGGTGCGTTTGGGTTCATCGTCAAAAGAAAAAGTTTGTATGATAGTAGTATCTCCCGGCGCGGGAAAAAGAGGTAAAAAAGTCAATAAAAAAACGAAGGAAAGAAGGTTTTTTTTCAATTTTTAATGTTATTTAAATGCAATTTTTTATTTTAATAGAGGAAACTTAACAAGATACCCGCGGCGACCGCGCTACCTATCACGCCGGCGACATTAGGACCCATGGCGTGCATGAGTAAATAATTGGTATGGTCGTACTTTAAGCCTTCCATTTGCGAGACGCGGGCACTGTCGGGCACTGCCGACACCCCTGCATTTCCTATAAGCGGGTTAATTTTATTTCCTTCTTTAAGGAAAAGATTGAATAATTTCACGAATAGCACTCCTCCTGATGTCGCGATGACAAAGGAAGTTGCCCCGAGTACAAAGATAAGTATAGAATCTATTTTCAGGAAGGTGCTTGCTTGCGTGGAGCAGCCCACGGTAAGCCCGATAAGAATGGTAACGATGTCGATGAGCGGACCGCTGGCGGTAGTGGCTAATCGTTTAGTTACAGAACTTTCTTTCAATAAGTTACCAAAAAACAGCATGCCCAATAGCGGCAAGCCACTGGGTACGATAAAGGCGGTGAGTAATATACAAATAATAGGGAATAGCACTTTTTCGCGGTGGGACACTACCCTGGGCGGTCGCATACGTATCAGTCGTTCTTTTCGCGAGGTAAGCAAGCGCATGATAGGAGGTTGAATAACAGGGACTAATGCCATGTAAGAATAAGCGGATATTGCCACTGCCCCCATCATGCTGGGAGCCAATTTTGAGGAGAGAAATATTGCCGTAGGACCGTCTGCTCCCCCGATAATACCAATAGCACCGGCTTCGGTAGGAGTAAACCCTATATGTAGCGCGAGAATATAAGCCCCAAAAATACCCAATTGTGCCGCTGCTCCTATCAAAATCAGTTTGGGATTGGAAATCAACGCCGAAAAGTCAGTCATTGCTCCTATGCCTAAAAAAATCAAGGGAGGATAAACTCCTTTTAACACGCCAAAATAGAGATAATTAAGGACAGAGCCATTCTCGTACACGCCAATTTGCAATCCATCGGTAAAAGGGATATTTCCCACGATAATACCAAAACCTATCGGCACGAGTAGCAACGGTTCGTAGTCCTTAATAATCGCTAAGGCAATAAAAATTAGCCCCACGACTATCATGATAACATTACCCGGTTCACAGTTGGAAAAACCCGTGTAACTAAAAAATTGCGAGAGTCCATCTCTGCAAAACGCGATAAATTCACCCATGATCTTTTATCTTGATTTATATGGAAAAGTTTAAAAATAAATATTCTATCAACACAGATTTTCGTTTTTTTCTCCAAATGCCGCCCTCTTGAAAATCCAATGCAAATTTACATAAAATTTCTGAATTTTCAATCGTGTAAGATAAAAAAAATGCCTATATTTGCAGCGTTTTTTTCGAGTAAAGAATATAGAAATGAATATCGCGTTAATTGTCGTGCTTATTTTATTGGGCATCGTGTGCATTATTTTGGAATTGTTGGTTTTGCCTGGGGGCATCACGGGAATTATCGGGGTGATGATGATGACCGGTGGAGTAGTAGGGGCATACGTGTCGCGCGGGCACGTGGCAGGGAATATCACGCTACTAATCACTTTGCTCGTTTTTCTTGTTTCTGTTTTCTTTGTGTTACAGTCTAAGACATGGAAAAAACTTATGCTTAAAACTAAAATAGAAAGTAAGATGAACGAGATAGACACGAACAAAATACAAGTCGGCATGACGGGAATAACCTTGTCGCGGCTTGCCCCTATGGGCAAAGCCAAAATTAACGGGGAAATCGTGGAGGTTACCTCACCCATAGGCTTCATAGACGAGCACATAACCATAGAAGTCGTTAAAATTGAAGGAAATAAAATTATAATTAAAACAGAAAAATAATAGTTAAATTTAAAAATAAAAAATTATGGATGCTTTTTCATTAGTTACCTTTTTGGTAGTTCTTTTCATTCTTATCTTCATCTTATGGATGGTACCTTTGCGGTTATGGTTTGGAGCCTTACTCAATGGGGTACATGTATCGCTGATACAATTGATTTTAATGCGGTGGCGTAAAGTGTCTCCCAACGTGATTGTCAATGCTTTAATTACCGGGACAAAAGCGGGTATCACGCTCAATCGCGACCAGTTAGAGGCACATTATTTGGCGGGAGGGCACGTAACGCCGGTCGTGAACGCGCTTATTTCAGCCGACAAAGCCAATATTTCGTTAGACTTTAAGGCAGCAACCGCCATTGATTTAGCGGGGCGCAATTTATTAGATGCCATCAAAACGTCCGTGAACCCGAAAGTGATAGATACTCCCCCCGTAACCGCCGTAGCCAAAGACGGCATACAGTTGATAGCCAAAGCACGCGTAACCGTGCGCACCAACATTAAGCAATTGGTAGGAGGCGCCGGGGAGGAGACCATTATTGCCCGCGTGGGCGAAGGTATCGTGTCTTCTATCGGTTCTGCCGAAACCCATAAAGCCGTACTCGAAAACCCGGATACCATATCTAAATTGGTACTCAACAAAGGATTAGATTCAGGAACAGCCTTCGAGATTCTCTCTATTGATATTGCCGATGTGGACGTGGGCAAAAATATAGGAGCCATTTTGCAAATGGATCAGGCAAATGCAGATAAGAATATCGCGCAAGCGAAAGCCGAAGAGCGACGCGCGATGGCGGTAGCGTCGGAACAGGAAATGAAAGCCAAGGCACAAGAAGCCCGCGCGAAAGTTATCCTTGCCGAAGCCGAAGTACCTCTCGCGCTTGCCGAAGCCTTCCGAAACGGGCACCTCGGAGTTATGGACTACTATAAATTAGAAAACCTCAAAGCCGACACCCAAATGCGAGACACGATAGGCAAACCCGCCGACCACTCCCGCGACCAAAAAGAGTTTAAATAAAACCGTTACCACGTGATATTATATATCGTGCCCACTCCGGTAGGTAATTTAGAAGACATTACCTTACGTGCTTTGCGTGTTTTGCGGGAGGTAGATCTCGTGTTATGCGAAGATACCCGTACTTCACGGTATTTGTTGCAACACCACGGGATTAACCAACACTGTATTCCTTATCATATTCACAACGAACACCGGCAAATGGAACATATTCTCGCGCGAATCATGCAAGTGAAGCAAGTCGCCTTAATTAGCGATGCCGGCACGCCGGGGATTTCCGACCCCGGCTACCTGCTGATTAGGGAAGCCTTAAAACAAGGGATTACCGTAGAATGTTTACCCGGTCCCACGGCTTTCGTACCTGCATTGATACAATCAGGATGCCCTTGCGACAAATTCTATTTTTACGGTTTTTTACCTCATAAAAAAGGAAAAGAAACGGTATTGCAACATTTTTATACATTAAAACAAACGGTCGTTTTTTACGAATCGCCACATCGTCTTCTCAAAACACTCGCTATCATGCAAAATATATGGGGAGCAGACTACCCCATATCTATTGCTCGCGAACTGACAAAAATACATGCCGAAACTTTTCGCGGAAGTATTCGCGAAGCCATAGCACGCTACACGGAAAGCGGAGTCAAAGGCGAAATTACCGTTGTTATATAACAGTAGATTATTCAACATGATTCATATTGTCGATATCAAAAAAAATTACGGGCAGTTAGAGGTACTGAAGGGGATTTCCCTTCCCCTGCCACAAGGAAAAATTATCACGATAACCGGACCCTCAGGGGCAGGTAAAAGTACATTGTTACACATCGCCGGCTCGCTCGAGAAACCGGATGCAGGACAAGTGTATATAGATGGAGTATCTATTTTTGACCTGTCTAACGATGCTCTTTCCGAATTCAGGAATCAGAATATCGGGTTCGTGTTTCAATTTCATCATCTTTTACCGGAATTTACCGCGCTCGAAAATGTGGCAATGCCGGCGTTGATTAAGGGAATAAATAAAAAAACATCTTTTGTGGAGGCAACCAAACTATTAGATATCATGAACTTGTCGAATAGAGCGACTCATAAACCGGCACAATTGTCCGGTGGTGAGCAACAACGGGTTGCCGTGGCACGTGCCTTAGTAAATCACCCGAAAATCGTGCTCGCCGATGAACCTTCCGGGAATTTAGACTCCGAGAATGCCCACCAACTGCACCAACTGTTTTTTGACCTTCGAGACCGTTTTAACCAAACCTTTTTTATTGTTACACATAACGAAGATTTAGCCAAGATGTCGGATATGCAAATACAAATGAAAGACGGGAAAATATTGTAATATCGTGAAAAATAGCACCTCAAAAAAAATTAAGCCCCCCTTGCTTGAATGAGTTTTTTTTTGTACTTTTGTCGCGTACCAATATTAAATGTTTGTGTTTTTTTAATTGACATATTACGATGAAAAAAGTTAGACTTATTTTATGTTTGAGTTTATTGTCATTCATGATTTTAGGCATTCCTAACGAGATGATGGGACAAAAACTGAAACCCGATGAGGTGCCTGATGACATCAAACAGAGTTTTGAGTTTGAACACCCCGCGGCGGTTTTGACCGGTTGGGTCATGGAGGAGGGCAACTTCGTGGCATCGTTTAAGGAAGACGGGACAAAGGGAAAAGCCTATATTTCTAATGATGGGGCATGGATGCGCAGTACTTACGACATTCCTAAGAATGAATTACCGTCCGCGATTACCGAGTACGTTCGTAAAAATTATCCCATGTCCGCGATTAACGTATCCATGTTGGAAGCCACCCCCGAAGAACGATTGCATTATTATATTGAAGTAAAACACGAGATCTACATGCTCAAAAATTCGGTACTTACCTTTACCGACAGAGGCGACCTTATCAAACGTGTCGATGCCGACAATTACGCCGAATTAACCCAAAAGAAAAACGAACCCCGTATAGCAGAAAAAAATATTGAGAATGAAGTATCTTCAAAAACTTCCGAAAAAGCAACCCGCGAAAAACCTGCCAGAGAAATCAAAGAAAAACCCCAAAAAGAGAAGATCGTAAAAGAAAAAATCATCACAGACGAATGGGGAAATGTGGCATTGAAACCCATAGATGTCCCCGTCGCGGTAAGTGCCGCTTTTGACAAACGCGCCCGCCTCGCGGAAAACATATATTGGTACTTTATTGATTCACTTTACGTGGCAAAAGGAAAAGTAAGAGAACAGCAAAGCGAACTCGCTTTTCGCAAAAACGGACAATGGGTAAGCACGAAAAACCTTATAGATAAATATGTACCCTCCGGAAATATCTTAAAATACCTGAATGCTTTTTATAAAGACTACAAAATCAAACAAGCATTTAAAGAAACGCGTGCCGACAAACAAGATAAGATGTTCGTGGATATATATGAAAAAGAAAATATTAAAAGCAAATTAGCGACAACAATTATTTTTGACAAGATGGGCAATTTTGTCAATCGCGTAGAGCCACATATTGCCATGGACGACAACGCCGGCTATGACGAAGACTACGAAGACGATTTAAGTGGCTATTACGATAAAATATCCATGGGCATCGGGGACGAGGGTTTTAAAAACATCCCATCACCGGTTGCCGCTACGTTTCGTGCCAAATATCCAAAAATCAAAAACGCGGAATGGGGTACTGACGACGAGGGTAATTACTGCGCCACCTACATGGGTATTAAAGGAAAAGAAATTTGTGTTATCGGGGAAGCAGGAACTTTATTACAATTGCAAACCATGGGACGCCCGGAACTACTATCCGCTAATATTCAAGATTTTATAAAGAAAAATTATAAAGGATACAAAGCCGATGATTATTACGCGGTGAAAGATGTATTAGAAAAGAAAAATTATTATAAAGTATTTATTATGAACAAGAAAACCGGAGACAGGCAAGCCTTATGGTTCTTACCTAATGGTCAACCGGTAACAGGAAAATAAAAAAAAAATGTCTTTATTAAGCCCTCGCGTAAGAAAAAACCATACATATCAAGTTATTTTCTTGATACTTATCGTGTGGCTGGCTTATGTCAACACGCTCTCGTTGCAATACGCGCTTGACGACCGTCTCGTGATTTATCAGAACAACTTCACCCTCGAAGGTTTTGATGGGGTAAAAGATGTGCTTACGCGCGACGGTTTTGCCGGTTATTTTGTCGGGGACAGTAATCTTGTGGCAGGCGGACGATACCGTCCCCTCGCTCAATTGACTTTTATTACAGAATATGAACTCTTTGGACAAAGTATTCGCGATAGCGTAGGACTAAATCACGCCGAACAAAACGAAACACTCTTTAACCAAACGTCCCTACCACTCGTTAGTCATGGAGTTAATGTATTATTATACACCTTATTATGTATTATCATACTTCTTGTTTTACAACAACTTTTTAAAGATCATGAAGATACAAAATGGTATCTGAGTTTATCTTTCATGACCACGGTACTTTTCGCGGTACATCCCTTACACACCGAAGTAGTGGCAAATATCAAAGGACGCGACGAGATACTATCCATGCTTGGCGGTATGAGCACCTTGTGGTGTGTTTTAAAAAGTAAAAGTACCGGTCGCGAACAACGACCGATAGCGAATTATGGCTATCTCTTACTCTCGTTTTTCACGATGTTCGCGGGATTACTCTCCAAAGAAAATGCCATTACCTTCGTGGCTCTTATCCCGTTGGTACTTTATTATTCAATCAAAAACAACAAAGATTCTTTTCGAAAAATCGACTATTTATGGACCTTATTACCTTCCATATTTGCTTCTTTATTCTTTTTATATCTTCGCTACCAAGCCTTAGGCGGTTTCATGAACGAAGATTTATCCGGCAGCATTCTCAACAATCCTTATATCAATAGTTCGTTATCGGAAAGGATTGCTACAACCATTTTCACGTGGGCATTGTATCTTAAACTGCTCGTGTTCCCCTATCCACTTACCCACGACTATTACCCTTATCACGTTGCCTATACCACCTTTGCAAATCCTGTCGTGCTCATAATGATCGTATTGTTGCTATTTTTGTTAATCTATACCGTGAAAAAAATTGGCTCACGCGACATATTTTCATTTGCTATTCTTTTCTTTTTCATTACTTTTTCTGTTGTATCTAATTTGTTGTTTAACGTAGGAACCTTCATGAACGAGCGCTTCCTTTTCGCACCCTTGCTTGGGTTTACACTCATCTTGTCCGCAGGAATTAAATGCCTGCACGAGCATGTAAAATCTAAAACATGGTTAACCATACTTTTTTTGGTCATCGTGTTGTTATACACGGGAGAAACCGTATGGCGAAACCGCGCGTGGGCAAACGACTTTACCTTGTTTACTACCGATGTAAAGACCTCTCCCAACAGTATTAAATGCAACGTGTCCGCGGGCGGTAGTTACGTGCAGAAGTATAAAAAAAGCAAAGAAAAAGCAAAATTAGACAAAACCTCCCCATCAAACAAAGGAGAACGCGATGCACATCTCGCGGAAAAATATTTGTTAAAAGCGTTATCATTAGATAAATACGCGTTTCATGCCCATCAATTATTGGGCGAACTTTATTTTTCGCGTGCTCAATACGACCTTTCAGAACAATATTACAAGAATGCCGTTGCCATACAGCCTTGGGACATGGAAATGCAACGTAATTTAGAAGCCGTGCGGTTAGCGCGAAGTAAATCGTTGTTTGACGATGCAGACGAGCAATTAAAAGCAGGTAATGCCCGCGAAGCCTTGTTGTTGATCAATCAATATATCGCGATAAACCCCAATAGTGCCCCCGCCTATAATCTCAAAGGTAAAATATGGGGGATGGGATTACAACGAATAGATAGCGCGCTCGTGAATTTAGATAAAGCCCTATCCTTGGATCCAGATCTCGTGGCGGCATTAGAAAACAGCGGGGTAGCGCACGCCATCGCCGGACATCGCGAACAAGCATTAAAATACCTGAATGCCGCTTACTCCCGTAACCCCAAAAACCCTTCCGTGATACACAATATTGCTACACTATATAAGGAGGCAGGTAACATGAAAGCCTATAAAGAATGGAGTGAAAAAAGCATAGAGTAAAAATGCTATACGATAATACAAAATGAAATGAAAAACGAAAATATTCTCGAAGAAGAGGTCAAAAACTCCGTTGCTGCAACGTATTTCAGCAATTTCAACTGCACAAAAATTTTGGGCAAGGTCGATTTTGCTGTAGCCCCCCTATCCCCCTCCAAAGGAGGTGGAACAACCCCCTCGCCATTTGGAGAGGGGGCAGGGGGTGAGGTAGAATATCTTCTCTGGGCAGAGGCAAAACAAAAGCCCACCGACCTGTTCGCGATGTTTGCCCAACTGATTCTCACTATCGGCAAGGCGCGGACTTTCGACAAAATAATGCCGCCAAAGTTTCTCGGCGCCTTCGACAGCGAAAAAATCGCCTTCGTGCCGTATTACGAGATTCAGGAACTTTTCTACCTCAACGATTTCAATTGGAACGTAACACCTTCAAACACAGCGACAAAAGAGTTTCAACTGATTAAGACAAAAGTCGAAAAAAGTGTAGTAGGTCGTCATTGCGGGCTTGACCCGCAATCTCCTGAAAATGCAGGGGATTCCTGCTTTCGCAGGAATGACGAGATGCTGACTTTTTATTTCGAGAAAGACGAAAAAGAACTGCGAAGGTTTATCAAAGAGAATTTTGTTGTTGGGAAAGGCGACGTTACGAAAATTGAAATTACCGAAAACAATGTTGTGCATATTTTTCACAAATGGGTGGAAAAAGTTAAGCCAACAATCGCAATTAAATGGAAGGAAGAGGCGTATGATTATAAAATTTACGAACGGGATTTTTTTCTTGCCGATTTGATTTCTGAAAACAATGAAACGTTTGAAAATCTGACAGTTAAACTGCGTAAAGATTATTATAAGACCGAAGTTGACGTCAAAAGGCGTTTATTTTTGGAAATTGAATTTACTGACGGCGGCAAGGCGTATCGCGAGTTTTGGGCAAAATACGCCCGTCCGCCGCGCGAGATTTACCGTAACAGAATCAGGGAAAGAGCGGATTTATTGGTTTTGCCGAGTTTTCGCGAGCGTGCCGGTGCATTTTTTACCCCGCAAATTTGGGTAGAAAAAGCGCAGGAATATTTGGCTGATGAGTTTGGGGAAAACTGGCAGGACGAATACTACATTTGGGATTGCGCCGCAGGAACGGGCAATCTGTTGCAAGGTTTGACCAAGCCGAATCGTGTTTTTGCATCCACGCTCGACAATGGCGACGTGAAAATTATGCACGACGATATTGAGCAGAAACGCTCGCCACTGTTGAAAGACCACGTTTTTCAGTTCGATTTTCTGAATGACAGTTTTGAAAACCTGCCGGAAACTTTGCTAAATATTATCAAAGACGAAAAACGCAGGAAAAATCTGATTATTTATATCAACCCGCCTTATGTTGAAGTATCAAGTATAAAAGGTGGCAAAAAAGGCGCTAATCAATCGAAAATTCACGACAAGTATTTAAAGGAATTAGGTACGGCCGGAAGGGAGATGTACACACAGTTTTTCATGAGGATTTGCAAAGAAATTCCTGACTCAAAATTAGCGGCTTTCAGCAAGATGAAACACATTAGTGGCAGCGCATTTGAAAGTTTTCGTAATAATTTTCTTGCAGAATACAAAAAAGGCTTTATCTGTCTTGCAAATTTTTTTGACAATGTTGCCGGTAATTTTCCTATCGGTTTTCAAATTTGGGATTTATCAAAGAAAATTCATTTCAAAAAAGTTAAAGTTGATATTTTTGACAATAATGGGCAAAATATAGGGACGCATCATTTTTATGCCTACACAAATGCGAATTATATAAATGAATGGATTTCAAAATATAATAAAAAACCCAATGGAGAATACTTGGGATTTTTGGCGGGAACTAATGGTAATGGGGTTCAGCACAACCGGATAGTATATATTATTAATAAAAAGGAACAGATGCCAAATCCGAGAGGTATTTACATCACTGTTGAAAATTTAATTGAAAGTTCTGTTTATTTAG